>JBOGDN010000372.1:0-6310 GCA_050742995.1 Stackebrandtia sp.
GCGTGGGGGTGGCCGGAGCTGAGACTCCTTGCAGGGACGGCGCCGCGCCGCCGCCCGTCGAGGTGTATCCGCCCGAACTCGAGGAAGACCCGGATCCAGAGGACGAGCCGCCGCCCTCGCCACTTCCGCCGCCGTCGCGGGAACCTGCCTCCTCGCCGTCGTCGACGTCTGGCAGCGGCGTGAGGGGTTCGTGGAACCGCAGCGCACGGTAGTCGAAGTCCGTTTCGCCCGCCGTATCGCTCATCACCTTGCGGGCGCGTTCGTCGAACGGCTTGCGGCGCTCGTCTTCCGCGGGGTCTCCGGGTTCGCCGGAGCCGGAGGGGTTGGATTGCCGCCACTCGGCATGGATGGCGATGACCTGGCTTTTGGCGTAGTCGGCGTGATCGCGAATGCGGCTCCAGGCGGCGGCGTTGTCGTCGGCCGTGCTCGCCGCGTCGCGCAGTTCGTCGTGGCGCCGGTACATCTCGCTGAAGAACACGTCCGAGGCCGCGCCGGTCCACGACGGCCGCGCCGCTTCCAGCCGCGATTCCAGCGTCTCGGCCTGCTCGTTGAGCAGCCGCGCCCAGGCTGTCCAGCTGTCGGCCTGCGCGCCCATGTCGTCGGGCCGGTCGGGATCGACCATCTCCCGAATCTCGTCCAACGTGTAGCTGTCAAAGTCGCCCATGATCGTGTTCGCTCCGTGATCGTTCAGGATTCGCCGCCGGACGAGTCCGGCTCGGAGAGGTTGAGGACCCGGCGGACGTCGTCGACACCCGCCGCGTTCAGGCCGTCTTGGTCGCCGAACGCGTTGACGACCGCGCGGGCGCAACGGCTCATGCTCATCAACCCGTCGCCGACGCCGACCATGAACTTGCCGGCGTCCTCGCTGACGTCGGCGTAGGCGTTGATGGCCTGCACCGCGGGGACGTTGCGGGAGTCCGCGCCGTAGACCCGGTCGCCCACGGCGCCGCGCCCGATGCCTTCGGCGATGCGAGCCGCCTCGCTTTGAAATCGCTCGGCGTCGGCGCGCAGATTCTCAGCCAGCGAGCGCACGTCCTCGGCGCGCATCGACACTTCGGCGCCGGAGCGGTCGGGTTCGGTCATGTCGTCGTCTCCTCGATTGCGTCGGGCGGGACGTCGTCCCGGCCCGAGGCTCCGCTTTGGGGCGGATGTCTCGTTTGCGGAGTTCATCGTGAGCGACGGGTGTTGTGGCGGCGTTGTCGACGGCGTGCGCTTGAAGTTGCGCTCAGAGCGTGATGGAATGCTTTCCGAACTGTTGCGAACCGAGCTGCCCGCTCCGCGAGGCTCAGTTCCGCCTATATAGCCCTTCAACAGACACGGCGGTGCGACGAGTGCCGTCGTCAACAAGGAGAACTATGCGCTACAGGATTTTGTCCATAGCGTCTATGGCCGCGGCGACGTTGCTTCTGGCGAGCTGTGTCCAGGGAGAGTCGCCCGGCCGCGAGGAGGCCGAGGGGGACCTCGTGGGCGAGGGCTCCGGCGACGACTGCGTGATCGACGACCCGGTGAAGGTGGGCGCCGTATTCAGCCTCACCGAAGCCGCCGCTTTCGCCGGCGAATACCAGCAAGAGGGCCTTGAGCTGGCCTTCGAGGAGCTCAACGACAAAGGCGGCGTCGAGTACGAACTCATCCTCGAAGACGACAAGACCGACCTGGAGGAGAGCATCGCGTCCTTCGAGAAACTCATCGACCGCGACAAGGTGAGCGTCATCGTCGGCCCGACCCTTTCCGACATGGCCTTTTCCACCTACCAGGACGCCCAGCAGGCCGGCGTGCCCTCCATCGGCGCGTCCACCACGGCCGAGGGCATCCCCGAAATCGGCGACTACATCTTCCGCGACTCCCTGTCGGAGCAGGTCGCGCTCTCGGCGAGCATTCCCACAGCCAAGAAGGCGCTCGGTCTTGAGAACGTCGCGGTGATGAGCGACCGCCAGGACGAGTTCACGTCCTCGGCGTACACGACCATGACCGAGGTCCTCAGCGACGAGGACATCGAGATCGTCGCCGACGAGACCTTCGAAACCGGCGACACCGAGTTCCGCTCCCAGCTGACCAAGGTCAAGGACGCCGAACCCGACGCCCTTGTCCTGTCCGCCCTGCCCGGCGCCACCATTCCTCTGGTGCAGCAGGCCCGCGAGCTCGGCATCGACGTGCCCATCGTGGGCGGCAACGCCTTCAACTCTCCGGTGATGATCGGCGCCCTCGAGGACGCGGCCGAAGGTCTCATCGTCGGCGGCGCCTGGAGTTCCGCCTTGGACAGCCAGGGCAACGAGAGCTTCATCCAGGCATACACCGACGCCTACGACAGGGCGCCCGACCAGTTCGCCGCCCAGGCGTACACCGCGGCCCAGCTGATCGACGAGGCCGTGCGCGCCGACTGCGACGGCAACCGCGAGGCGATCAAGGACAATCTGGGTCTGATCCTGGAACTGGAGACCGTGCTCGGCGCCGTTTCCCTCGACGAGAACGGGGAGGTGTACCAGGAGCCCGTCGTCCAGATCGTCGAGGACGGGAAGTTCACCCTCCTCGAAGGCTGATCGAAAGCGCGGCCCGTCGATCCTCCCGGTCGGCGGGCCAGGTGTCGGCATCACGACTCAACCTGGACTTGCCCCATGCTGCAACAGCTCGCCAACGGCCTGTTCTCCGGCGCGATCTACGCCCTGTTCGCGATCGGCTTCACCCTGGTCTTCGGCATCCTGCGCCACCTCAACCTCGCCCACGCCGCGATTTACACGGCCGGGGCCTTTCTCGGCATCGAACTGGTTTCGCGCCACGGACTGTCGATATGGCTGACCTTTCCGCTTGTGGCGGTGGCCGGGGCCGCCGTCGGCATGCTCCTGGAGCGAGTCGCCTTCCGTCCGCTTGCGGGCCGCCGCGACGAACATTTCGCCGGCCTCATCTCTTCGGTCGCCTTTGGAGGGATGCTGATCGCGTTGCTGCAGGCGCGTTACGGCGCCTCGCAGCAGAGTTTCCCGTCCGGCGCGTTTCCGAACGACGTCTACGAGGTCGCCGGCGTCTCGATGAGCCTGGCGCAGATCACGACGTTGGCGCTCGCCCTGGTCCTCATGTTCGGCCTCGCCTGGCTCGTCGCCGCCAGCCCTTTGGGGCGGGCGATGCGGGCGGTGGCGGAGAACGCGCGTGCCGCCCGAGTCCTCGGAGTGAATGTGGAGCGTGTCACCGCGGGAACCTACGCGCTTTCCTCGGCGCTCGGGGCGACGGCGGGAGTGCTGATGGCGCTCAACGTCGGCCAGGCCGACCGGGGGATGGGACTGTCGATCGAGCTCACCGGCTTCGCCGTCATCATCCTGGGCGGCATGGGTTCCCTGTGGGGCGCCATGGCCGCCGGGCTCATCCTCGGCTTCGCCGAGGCGCTCACCGTGCACTACATCAGCTCCACCTGGGAAGAAGTGGTCGCCTTCGTCCTGCTCTTCGCGATCCTCCTGTTGCGACCCCAGGGCCTTTTCGGCACGATCAAGGCGCGGGAGGTCTGATGTTCGGCGGCTACGAGTCCCTGATCACCACGATCGCCCTCGCCGGCATTCTGGCGTACTCCTTTCACGTGGTGCTCATGGCCGGACAGCTCAGCCTCGGCCAGGCCGGCTTCGCCTCCCTCGGCGCGTATACGTCCACACTCGTCGTTCCGGCGACGCCGCTTTTCGGGACGCTTTCCCCCGTGCTGGCAGGCATTCCCGTCGGCATGGCGGTCGGCGCGGCGGCGGCGTTCCTGCTCGGCCTGCCCGTGATGCGCCTGCGCGGAGTCTTCCTTGCCATCGCCACCATCGCCTTCGCCGAGGTGGTGCGCATTCTCATGAACAACGCGGAGTGGACGAACGGCGCCCGGGGCCTGCGGCTCGACAAGTGGGTGACCCCCGACCTGGCCTGGCTGGTTCTCGCCGTCCTGGTCTACGTGTTCTGGCGGCTCGGCCCCTCCCGCATGGGACGCGCTTTCGCGGCCGTGCGCGAGGACGAGGTGGCCGCCAGCTCCATGGGAGTCAATGTGGCTCGCACCCGGATGGCGTCCTTTGTCGCCTCCGGCGCGATCGCGGGCATGTACGGCGTGCTGTTCGCCTATTTCGTCCGCCGCATCGGGCCGAGCGACTTCGGCTTCGGCATGATGCTCGACGGCCTCGTCATCGCCGTCGTCGGCGGCTTCCTGATCTTTTACGGCCCGCTGCTTGGCAGCGGCTTCCTCACTCTCGTCCCCGAAGCCCAGAAAGCCGCGGGACTGGAGGCGGGCTGGATCCACCCGTTGGTCACCGGCGCCTTTCTGCTGGCGGTGATCCTCTTCCTGCCCGGCGGCATCTCAAGCCTCCTCACCCGGCTGCGTCGACTGTGGAGGCATCCCCCCGCTGCCGTCGCGGGCGCGGATCCCCCCGAGCTGCCCGACCTCCCCGAGGCGGGAACGCCGATTCTCGCCCTGGAGGGTCTTGGCATGGACTACGGCGGCGTGCACGCCGTCCGGGACGTCAGTCTTGAACTGCGCGCCGGAGAGGTCCTCGGAATCATCGGCCCCAACGGTGCGGGGAAAACCACGCTGGTGAACATGGTCAGCGGTCTCGTCGCCCCCACGAGCGGACGCGGCGACGTGCTCGGCGAGAAGCTCGGCTCCGGACGCGGCGCTCACCGCTTCGCCAAGGCGGGCGTGAGTCGCACCTTCCAGCATTCCAAGCTCTTCGATCGCCTTTCGGTCCTGGAGAACGCCCTGGTCGGCACCCACGTGGTGTGCGAACCGACGTTTCTGCGCCGACTGCTGTGGCTGCCGTCGGCCCGCGCCGACGAAAAGCGAGCCCTGCGCCAGGCGAGCGCGCAGCTGGAGCGAGTGGGGCTCGCCGACCGCGCGCACCTCACGGCGACGGAGCTGTCCTATGGCGACCAGCGACGTCTTGAGATCGCCCGCGCCCTGTCCGCGCACCCCTCGCTGCTCATTCTGGACGAACCCGCCGCCGGCATGAATCACGTCGAAGCCGCCGAGCTTTCCGAGCTCATCCGCTCGCTGGCCGCCGACGGAATTACCGTCATGCTCATCGAGCACAACGTCCGCATGGTGCTCGAGACCTGCACGCGGGTCCTGGTGCTCAACTTCGGCGAGGCTATCGCCAGCGGCGATCCGCGGACCGTTGCCGCCGACCCCCAGGTCGTGGAGGCGTATCTCGGCTCCGCCGCTTCGGACGAGACGGGAAAAGAGCATGTCTGAGGCCATTTTGGAAGTGCGGGACCTGCACGTGTCATACGGGCGAGTGCGGGCGGTTCGCGGCGTGTCCTTTTCCGCGTCCGAGGGCGGACTCGTCACCCTGGTGGGGGCCAACGGCGCCGGCAAAACCTCGGTGCTCGGCGCCGTGTCCGGTCTGGTGCGACCGCGATCGGGAACTGTGCTCTGCCAGGGCGCGGACGTGACGCGCTGGCCGGTGCACAAACGCGTCGCCGCGGGGCTGGTGCTGGTTCCCGAGGGCCGACAGATCCTCGCCACCCTCACCGTCGCCGACAACCTGCGGCTCGGCGGCTGGCGACGCCGACGGTACGCGGCGACCGTCGACGAGATGTACGAACTGTTCCCCGCGCTCGCGCAGCGCCGCCGCCTCCTCGCCGGCGCGCTGTCCGGCGGGGAGCAGCAGATGCTGTCCATCGCTCGGGCGATGGTCGCTCGGCCGCGCGTCCTGCTCATGGACGAGCCCTCGATGGGGCTGGCTCCGAGAATGGTCGACGAGGTCTTCCGCGTCATCGAGACGATCCGCGCCGGCGGCGTGACGGTCGTGCTCGTCGAGCAGAACGCGCGCCGGGCCCTGCGCGCCGCCGACACCGGCTACGTCCTGGAGACCGGCGTCTTGGCCCACTCCGGCCCCGCTTCACAGCTGCTTGAGGACTCCCGCGTGGTCCAGGCGTATTTGGGGTCTGTGTGAGAGTCCCGTTTCCTGCTGTGCGTTCACCGGGCGCGACGGTCCTTGCGAAGCGCCGTCGTTCGAGTTTTACTCGCGGCGTTGTCGGCGCTTCCGCATCCGACGCCGGGATGCAGAAGCACCTCCGTCTTGCTCTTGTCTGCGCGATCACGCGGGGCTTGCGGCCGTACAGCGGCTTACGGCCGTCGCACTCGCCTGGAGGCCGCTCGCCACGGAAGAGGCCCCTCACGCAGACCCCGGCGTGGACTGACCGTCGCGGGCATCCCCCGAACGGCGGATGGGACTGGTCCGTCCGGACAGGATGCGTCGGTTCGTCACGCCTCGTGTCGCATTGGTGTGAAGAAAGTTTTGAGAAGTCCGATATGTGAATTTTTCGTACCGTCTCATCACTCCCGTTGACCCGCGTTTCGTGGTGG
>JBOGDN010000373.1:0-4193 GCA_050742995.1 Stackebrandtia sp.
AGCCGAAGAAGCGAGGCCGGGCCGCGGCCCGGCCGCCGCTGAAGGAGCTGGGCGTCGACCCCGCCACCAAGCTGAGCGTGGTGATCAAGGACGGCCGTTTCGGCCCCTACGCCACCGACGGCGACACCAACGCCTCGCTGCGCAAGACCGACACGATCGAGGACATCACGATCGACCGCGCCAGCGAGCTGCTTGCCGAACGCCGCGCCAAAGCCCCGACCGCGAAGAAGGCGGCCAAGAAAACCGCGAAAAAGGCGACGAAGAAAGCCGCCGCCAAGAAGTCGACGAAGAAGAAGACCGCGGCCAAGAAGACCGTGAAAAAGGCCGCGAAGAAGGCCCCCGAGAAGAAGACCGGAGACCCCCGCCACGACGACGAATGACGCTCGCGATTTGACGCGGCGCCTTCACTCGAACGGCTCTGACTCGCCTCCCGTCCGCAGCCGCGCGGTTCAGGTCAGCTCCTCCAGGAGGAGTTCGGCGATCTGCGCGGAGTTGAGCGCCGCGCCCTTGAGCAGGTTGTCGCCCACGACGAAGAAGTCGAGCGAGCGCGGGAAATCGAGCGACGCCCGGATGCGTCCGATGTAGGTGCCGTCGGTCCCGACCGCGTCGATCGGCATCGGGTACCGGCCGGCCGCGGGGTCGTCGACGACTTCCACGCCGGGCGCGGCGTCGAGAACCTTGCGGGCGGCGTCGGCGTCGACGTCGGAGGCGAAGGAGGCGTGCACGGCCTGGGAGTGTCCGGCGACGACCGGGACTCGTACGCACGTCGAGGAGACCGCGAGGTTCGGCAGGTCGAGGATCTTGCGGGTCTCGTTGCGGACCTTCAGCTCCTCGCTGGTCCAGCCGCCGTCTTTCCAGCCGCCGACCTTGGGCACCACGTTGAGCGCCAACGGGGCGCCGAACACGTCCGCGGCGTCGTCGCCGAGCGCGGCGCGCACGTCCTCGGCGGCGAATCCGATGTCGCGGTTGCCGCCGACTGCGGCGATCTGGTCGTACAGGGCGTTGACGCCGGCGACGCCGGAGCCGGACGCGGCCTGGTAGGAGGCGACGGTCATGGACTCAAGGCCGAAGGCGGAGTTGAGCGCGGCCAGGGACGGTATCAGCGCCAGGGTGGTGCAGTTGGCGTTGGCGACGATGCCCTTGGGGCGCCTGCGCACCGCCTCGGGGTTGGCTTCGGGGACCACCAGCGGCACGTCCGGGTCCATGCGGAAGGTCGCCGACTTGTCGACGACGATCGCGCCGCGGGCCGCGGCGATCGGCGCCCACTGCCGCGAAACCTCGTCGGGAAGGTCGAACTGGGCGACGTCGACGCCGTCGAAGACCTCTTCGCTCAGCGCCTGGACGACGACCTCTTCGCCGCGGACGGTCAGCTTCTTGCCGGCGGAGCGGGGCGAGGCGACCAGCCGGATCTCGCCCCACACGTCGGCGCGGCGGGAGACGACGTCGCGCATGACGGCGCCGACGGCGCCGGTGGCGCCGACGATGGCGAGGGTGGGTTTGCGGCTCATGCTCCTCTTACCTTCCGGTTCCGGCGTAGACGACGGCTTCTTCCTGGCCGCCGAGGTCGAAGGCCTCGTGCACGGCCATGACGGCGGAGTCCAGCTCGGTGTCGCGGCACACCACCGAAATGCGGATCTCCGAGGTCGAGATGATCTCGATGTTGACGCCGGCCCCGGCCAGCGCCTTGCAGAAGGTCGCGGTGACGCCGGGGTGGGAGCGCATGCCCGCGCCGACCAGCGACACCTTGCCGATGTGGTCGTCGTAGAGCAGCCCGGTGAACCCGATCCGGTCGCGCGCCTTCTGCAGCGCGGCCATGGCCGTCGGTCCGTCGTCCTTGGGAAGTGTGAAGGAGATGTCGGTGCGCCCGCTGTCCTTCGTGGAGATGTTCTGCACGATCATGTCGATGTTGATCTCGGCCTCGGCGACGACCTCGAAGATCGCGGCGGCCTCTCCCGGCTCGTCGGGCACCGAAAGCACGGTGATCTTGGCTTCGCTGCGGTCGTGGGCCACGCCGGTGATGAGTGCTTGTTCCACGGGAAGGTCCTCCATTGACCCGGTCACCAGGGTGCCGGGGTTGTTCGAGTACGAGGAACGGACGCGAAAGGGCAGGCCGAAGCGGCGCGCGTACTCCACGGCGCGCAGGTGCAGGACCTTCGCTCCGGACGCGGCCAACTCGAGCGTCTCTTCGTAAGTGATCTGTTTGATGTGCTTGGCGTTGGGGACGATGCGCGGGTCGGCGCTGTACAGCCCGTCCACGTCGCTGTATATCTCGCAGGCGTCGGCCTCCAGCGCGGCCGCCAGCGCCACGGCCGTGGTGTCGGAGCCGCCGCGGCCGAGCGTGGTGATGTTCTTGGTGTCCTGGGCGATGCCCTGGAAGCCGGCGACGATGGCCACCGCTCCCTCGTCGAGCGCCCCGCGGATGCGTCCGGGCGTGACGTCGATGATGCGCGCTTTTCCGTGCTTGGACGTGGTGATCATGCCGGCCTGCGAGCCGGTGAACGAGCGCGCCTCGTAGCCGAGGTTGTTGATCGCCATGGCCAGCAGCGCCATCGAGATCCGCTCGCCCGCGGTGAGCAGCATGTCGAGCTCCCGCGGATCCGGCAGCGGCGACACCTGCGCGGCCAGGTCGAGCAGCTCGTCGGTGGAGTCGCCCATGGCGGACACGACGACCACCACGTCGCTGCCCTGCTTGCGCGCGGACACAATCCGCTCGGCCACGCGCTTGATCCGTTCGGCGTTCTCCACCGAAGATCCGCCGTATTTCTGGACGACAAGCGCCACTGTTCGCACACCGCATTTCTAAAGCTCGGCTCACGGCTGTCGCTTCTCGTCTGCTCGTACGCGCCGGCGCCCTTGCCGAGCCCGCGGCGTGGTCTGCGACAACCCACACAGGCTGTGGGCAGCTTAGCGGCAGCTCGGCGCGTCGTCCGGGGGGCCGCGTCGCCGGGTGCGCAAAATAACACTGTGCGCCGTTATTGTCTGACATTCATGCTGGGAATCGCGTTGGCGGCGGCGGCCGCCGGGTCCGGATGCGCGGGCTCCGCGTCGTCGGAGACGCCGCCGGAACCTCAGGTAGCGCCGCGACCGGACGGCACGGCGGCGGCCGGCTCGTCAAAGGCCTCCGACGCGCTTGCCGGACTGGCCGCCGTGGCCAAGGGCCGCAGCTTCACCGCCGAATACAAGCTGACCCGCGGCGACGGCAAGCCGAAGACGGTGGAAGTCGCGGTAGCCGAGGACGGCACCTGGCGGGTGGACGTGCAGGGAGGAGCGCACGGGGGCAAGAAGGACGTGGCGATCGTCGGCAACAAACGGGGCTATTTCCAATGCGTGCTCGAAGACGACGAGTTCTGCGCCCACCTCGCCCCGAGCGACGGGGAGCTGCCGAAGTCCGTGGATCCGGTGGTGCCGCATCTGTTCACCGACTGGCTCGACGTCTGGATCGACCGCAAGGCGCCGCTGTCGATCGCCTACGCGGAAGCCTGGGACGGCGTCGACGCCGACTCGCAGTGCTTCTCGGTGGAGCCGAGCTCGGCCACGGTGAGCGCGCCGCTGCCGTCGGGGACGTACTGCCTCAGCGAGGACGGCGTCGTGACGGCGGCGAAGGCCGGCTTCGGGCAGGTGATGCTGGACGGGAAGGTCGAGGAAGGTTCGGCGAAGACGAAGCTGCCCGCCGAAGTCACCGACGACAAGCCGCTGTCCACCTCGCCGCCGCCGAGCCCGACGCCCTCGAAAACCAAGGACAAAGAGGACAAAGAGGAGGAAAGCGAGAAGCCCGAAGACTGACGCCACCCCCGCGCAGCGGCGGGACCGGGCGGGTGTTGCACGATTGAGGCCACGCCCACACTCAAGGAGCCGCCTTGTCCTCGCGTCACGCCGTCACGTCGCAGCCGATACATCCTCTGCTTGCCACGCGCCACTCCACCCGCGCCTTCGATCGCGACGTCGCGCTCACCGAGCCGCAGATCGCCGCGCTGCTCGAGGCCGCCCGCTGGGCGCCCTCGTGCGGGAACACGCAGCCGGCTCGATTCATCGTCGCCCGCAAGGACACCGAGGTCTTCAAGCGGGTGCTTGGCACTTTGGACGTCGGCAACCAGGGCTGGGCGCGGTACGCCGCGCTGCTGGTGGTCGGGGTGCGGCTGGTCTCCAACGACAGGGGCCCGTTGCCGCTGCCCACGTACGGCCTGAGCCAGGCC
>JBOGDN010000374.1:0-3214 GCA_050742995.1 Stackebrandtia sp.
GAACCCCTCAAGGACCCCTACTCAGATCCGCATCCGCCTGAACGCGATCGTCAGACGCCGCAACCAGATAGTCCACGAGGGCGACTACGAACGACTTGAGCGGCCACGGGGCGCGCGCCGGAACAGCATCAGCCATTCCCAAGCGATGGCCGATGTGGAGTTCCTCGCCGACCTGATCTACGCCATTCACGCGGTCGCTTAACCGCACTTCTCTGACGTCAGTTCGGGCGGAGAAGGCTCGGGGTTGATGCCTACGCCTTGGTAGAGGGGCGCTTCCGTTTCGTCGTTCGTCGTCCTCCGCGGCTCGACGGCGACGACGAGCGTGCCGACTTGCCCGCATTGTCCTTCTCCGCGTCGGTCCGCCGCGTGGATCGCTTCGTCGTAGCTGAGGTCCTTCGGGCGGGTGTGAAGTCGACCTTCTTGGTGATGCGGACGCCGAGGGCGTCGGCGACCTCCTGAACTCGGCCGACACTGACCCCGGAGTAGCTCGTGGCCTCCCACCGCTGCACCTGCTGCTCGGCGACACCGAGACGGGCAGCCAGCGTCTTCTGAGTGACTCGTGAGGCGATGCGTGCCTCGATAAGTGCTGTCGGAAGCTCGCTCAGGGATTGCAAGGTCCGGCTCCGGACCCGACCCTCGCGCAGATCTTCGTAGGCCCGAAGCTGGCGCCGAAGCTCGTCGGCCTCGCTCTTCAGCGCGCCGCCCATCGCGGCGTGGATGCGTGGATCGACATCCTCCCCGGCATCGCGCTTGCGCTGCTCGGTCAGGGCCTCCTCGAACTTCTTCAGCTCTGCCTTGGTGATCCTGTACTGACGCTCGTTGGTGATCATGGGAGGTCTCCTAGGTCGAGGGCGACGATGCCCTTTGGTTCGCCTGTCGTCTTGTCCTGTTGGAAGTAGTCGCGGAAACGGGTGCCGGCTGGGTCGGCCCGCGACTCCGCTGGAAATAGCTCGCCTCCGTATTTCGCCTTCTGCGCGGCGCGCCTCTTGGTGAAGTCGAGAAGCTCTGGATCGAGCCGAGCCGGATCCACCCGGCGACTTCCCAGCAGGCGTCGAAGTCCTCGGGATCGTCCTTGTCGGCCACGAAGCTGCCGTCGATGTACGCGCGCTGGCATCCGGCCGCCCGGAGCGAATCGAGCGCCCGCCTCAAGCCAGCAAGCTGGTCGAGTCGCCGTGCGCTGGTGCCGTAGCGCGCGACGATCTCATCCCAGGTCGCCGCGTGGATCCCCGGCGGCAGGTTCCCGCGCTGGTCGAAGTCGGGTATCATCGTTCAACACAATACTAGCGTTGTGTTGGGCCGCAAAGAAGGGAGTGCCGGGCGAGTCAAGTCATTGCGGCTTCGCAAGACTGCTCGGACCAAGCTGGCATTGAGCCGATCAGGATGAAGCGAATGAGCAAGCCACCCGGTGTAACCCCGAGTCCCATTGGCGCCGCCGTCGCCGACACGACATCGAGCGCAGGCGACGCGAGAGCGCGACGTACCGCGCCGAGGATGACCGCTTGGCGGGCTTCGAGCAGCTCGCCCGCATCGTCATCATGCGGCGCGCCGAGCTGGGCCTCACGCAGGAGGAACTTGCCCGTCGGATGGGCGGCACGGTGTCGACCGTCTCCCGGATCGAGGGCGGACAGCACCCAACCAGCATCACGACGCTCAAGCGAGTAGCGGAGGCGCTCGGAGGGCGTGCGCTGATCGGTCTCGACTTCGGAACCGCGAAGCGCCCTAAACGCGAACTCGTTCTGCTCTGACGGTCCGCGGTCTGGGTCGCACTTCTGGAGCTGCCGGGAACTACTCCCACGAGCAGAGCCCAGGAGGAACTCGACGGTCTCGGGGGGTGTTTGAACGGCGCGTCGACTCACGGCCTGAGCAGCCGTCAACCAGAGGTCTATCGTGGACGGCGTGGACGTAACGACCTTCGCGGATCAACTCTTCTTCGTCACGGCCTACCCTAGCTAGCGACCGGCTTGACGGGTCTCGACTTTCGTGACCTCAGGCGGCGGCGAGCGCTGCTGGTGAGGGGCTCTGGTTGATTTGTGGTGTGGTGGTCGTGGTGGGTGCTTGTGCCCAATATTCGTGGCGGATCAGTTCGTGGCGCAGGGCGGCGAGCATGTCGGTGTAGCTGATCGTGGCCTTGTGGCGGTACCACGGCGCGCTGCGGCGGCGCGCGGCGAGGTCGGCGTCGGGGTCGCCGTGCAGGGCGTACCAGGCGATCGTGATCGTCTGGGCGAGGAAGCCGAACGGGACGGTGCGCTCGACGGCTTTGCGGACGCGGTTGCGGGCTTGGCCGACGCCGTGGGTCTTGGCTTGTTGGTGGGCGGTCTCGATCGTCCAGCGGCTGTCGTAGCGCGCGATCGACGCGCTGCTGGTGGCGGCGGTGTCGGTCGAGGCGATCGCGATGTCGAGGCCGTCGCTGCGGTCGGGTTTGCGGATCGGCATGATCACGACCGGTCGCGTGTAGAACGGCCCGTACCACAGGCAGGTGGTCCGCCACACGTGTTCGGTGCGGGTGCGCCCGTCCGGCGCGGTGATCGTGACCGGCTCGAAGACGGCGCTCGCGGCTAGTTGCGCCAGGCTGGCCAGCCGGACGCCCTTGAGCGCCGGACGGCCGCGCTTGCCGGTTCTGGGCGGGGCGAGCGCGAAGACCGCGGCGTTGGCGCGCATCCTCGTTGTGACGGTCACGCGGTCGGGCAGGCCGCGCCAGGCCTTGGTCGCATAGGCGCCGTCCATCACCAGCTCGATGATCCGGCTGGGGAAGCGCGAGATGACCATGTCGATCAGCAGCCGTGCCAGCTCGGGCTGCGAGGACCGGTCGGGGTGCTTGTCGTCTTTGGGGCGGAACAGCCGCAAGAGGATCGGCAGGCCGACCGGCCGGCCGCCGAGGCACGGCAGCTCGACGACGAGCACGACGACGACCCAGCAGTTGCCCCAGCGCGTGCGCCGCCCGGAGCCTTCGGGCTGGGCGCCGTCGTGGAGGTAGTGCGCGCCCCACACCCGCCGCCCGGAGCGGCCGAAGAGCGTGTCGTCGACGGCCAGGCGGATCGGCGCGCCGGCCTTTACGAACACCGAGACGAGGAAGTCCAGCAGCCGCAGGCCGAGCTCGTCGGGGTCCCAGCGGCGGCGGGCGAAGAAGTCGTGCGCGCGGCTGTGGTGCCAGACGCCGGCCAGCCCGGCGGCCTGCAGCATCCCGGTGACGGTGCAGTCGCGGATCCGGCCGGCG
>JBOGDN010000375.1:0-8250 GCA_050742995.1 Stackebrandtia sp.
CTAGAGGGCCGCACGTGCGAACACCGACGACGGTGCCGCAGCCGACTTACCAACGGCTTTCCATGACAGACAGCGACGTTCGTCGTACTTTGCCGGTGGCGCTGCCCGGTAAGCTCGGCGGTGATGGAGTTTCGGGTGCTTGGCGCGGTCCAGGTGATCTCCAAAGGCCGTCCGGCGCTGCGGGCGCGGCGGCGGGAACGGCTTTTGCTGGGGCTGCTCGCGCTGGAGGCGAACCGGTCCCTGAGCGTGGCGCGTTTGGAGCAGCTGCTGTGGACCGGCGGAGCGCCGCGCAATCCGCGCCAGGCGATTCAGGTGTACATCTCGCGGCTGCGGGCGCAGCTCGGCGAAGACCCGATCCGGCTGACGCATCAAGGCGACGGATACGCGCTGCGGGTCGACCCCGACTTCGTCGACGCCCATCGATTCGTCAAGCAGGTCGCCGCGGCGCGGTCGCTGCGCGACCCGACACAGCGCGCCGAGCGGCTCGGCGAGGCTTTGGCGATGTGGCGCGGTCTGCTTTTGGAGGACGCCGCAGACGACGACCTGCGGGAGCGCATCGGTCGGGAGCTGGAAGAGACGCGGCTGAGCGCCGTGGAGATGCGAGTCGAAGCAGAGCTGGACGCGGGCCGGCACGAATCCCTTGTGGGTGAACTGGCGCGGCTGACCGAAACCCACCCGTATCGCGAGCGGCTCATCTCCGTCAGGATGAAGGCGCTGTACCGATGTGGACGCGTCCCCGAAGCCCTTGAGGTGTATCGAGAGTCCGCGGCGGCGCTTGAAGAGGCCGTCGGGCTCGATTTCAGCGATGAACTGAAGGCTCTGTATGTGGCGATTCTTCGTCATGACAAGTCGCTGGCGCCCGCCGCGGAACCGGCCGAGCCGGCGCCCGCCCCGGCGCAGCTGCCGCCGGACCTGGCCGTCTTCGTGGGGCGCGAAGCGGAGCTGGAACGGCTGATCGCGTACGCGCCCACCGGCGACGAACCTCGCCGCGGCCGGGCCGCGGTATGCGCCGTCGACGGCATGGCGGGGGTCGGAAAGACGGCCCTGGCGACCCGCGCCGCTCATCACCTGGCGGACCGGTTCCCCGACGGCCGGCTTTACGTCAACCTGCACGGTTTCACCCGAGGCACGTCTCCGGTGAGCCCCGAGGACGCGCTGGACCGAATGATGCGCGCGCTCGGCATGCCGCCGCAGACGATCCCGCGCCACATCGACGACCGCGCCGCCGCCTGGCGCAGCCTGCTGGCCGGAAAGAAAACGCTCATCGTGCTCGACAACGCCGCCGGCGAAGACCAGGTCCTGCCGTTGCTGCCGGCCGCGTCGGGCTGCCTGGTGCTCATCACCAGCCGAGTGCGCCTCTCCGGCCTCGACGACGTCTCCTATCTGTCGCTGTCGCCGCTGACGCTCGCCGAGTCGGCCGAACTGTTCGGTCAGATCGCCGGGCCCGACCGCGTCGAGGGCGCCGCCGCCGAGGCCGCCGACGAGATCGGCCGGCTGTGCGGGCGGCTGCCGCTCGCCGTCCGGATCGCCGCCGCCCGGCTGCGCGACCAAAACCAGTGGACTGTGCGGTCTCTTGCCGAACGACTGCGCGACAGCGACAGTCGCCTCAGCGAACTCTCCGCCGGACACCGGGGCGTGGCTTCGGCTCTCGAACTGTCATACCGGCACCTCGACCAGCCCGCCCAGCGCATGTTCCGGCTGCTCGGCCTGGCGCCGGCGATGCCGATCGACGATCACGTCGCGGCCGCGCTCGCCGACGTGACGGCCGACGACGCCGCCTCCCTGCTGGCCGTGCTCGTGGCCGCGCGCGTGCTCGACTCCGCCGGCGGCGGTCGGTACCAGTTCCACGACCTGACGCGCCACCACGCCGTCGACATGGCCGCACGAGACGAAACCGGCGCCTCGCGACATGAGGCGATCGGGCGCGTCATGGATCACTACGCCGCCGCGGTCAACGTCGCCGCATGCCGCCTCGAACCAGAACGAACCGTCCTGGAAACCGACCCGGACGCGCCGGGCGTCGCCGCGATCGCCGACCGCGCGGCGGCGCTGGCGTGGCTTGACGACACGCGGCACCAGCTGAGAGCCGCTGTCGCCCGCGGACACGATGCGGGATTCCACCGGCAGGTGTACGAGATATGCCGCTTGTCGACCAACTATTACGAAATGCGGTGCCATCACGACGACTGGCTCGCCACGCACCAGTATGGACTCTCTTCTGCCAGGAAGCTGAAGGACGACAAGGCTCAAGCCCGCATGCTGATCAGGATGGGCGGAATCCACGCGGTTCTCGACGACTTCGACCAGACGCTGCGCCATTACGAAGAAGCCTCCGCGCTGTGCGAAAAAACCGGAGACGTGTTCGCCCAGGCCGCGATTTCGAACAACCTGGGCAAGATGTACGCCACCGGCGCCTCCCGCTGCGACGAGGCGACCGCATTCGCTCACGCCCAAGACCATCTGACGCAGGCATACGAGCTTTACTGTCGACTCTGCGACGCCACCGGCCAGGCGAAGTCGCTCGCCAACCTCGGCGGGATGTACGCCAAGCACGGTCGCCACGACGAGGCGCTGGTTCACCTCGACAAGGCCCGGGCGATGTTTCGGCAGCTCGACAGGGCCGGCGGAGAAGGGGTCGCGCTTTACCTCGCGGGCACGGTCCACGCCCGACGCGGCGACTGCGATTCCGCGATCCAATGCCACACGCGGGCCCTGGAGCTCGCCCGCCAAAGCGGCGACTTCGAAACCGAACTGTCGTGCCTGGAGGGTCTCGGCAACAGCCACCGAGAACTCGGGCAGCTGGACAAGGCCAGGCGCCGCCATCAAGAGCTGCGAGACGCGCTGCCGTCCGACTACAGCGGACTGAACAAATGCGCCATCCACAACAGCATCGCCGACACCTTCCAGGCCCTTGGCGACGCCGAAACCGCCCGCCGCCACTACCGCCAGGCCGCCGGCCACGCCCTGGAGACCGGCGCCGGCGCGGAAGGAATCCGCCCCTAACGGCGTCACGTCGAAAGCAGCTGCTCCTCAAGCAGCGGCGTCAGCGCTTCGGCGTAGGTGGTCGTGATGTGGTTGGAGTCGCGATACACCAACGTGTTTCCGACGATGATCGGGCACCTCTCGTCGGTGCAGAACCAGTCGACGGGGTCGACGACGGTGACGTTTTCGGATTCGGCGGCGTCGACCACCATGTCGGTGCGGTCCGGTTTGTTGAGCGCCTCGTCGGTGGCTTCGGCGCATTCGTCGGGCTCGTCGATGTTCAAGGCGACGCAGTCGGGGACGCTCTCCTCGAAGCGAGGCGTGTCGGCGATGAACGCGACCTCGGTGTCCTTGGAGCCCGCCTTGCCGAAGGAGTCGGCCCAGCCGTCGGCGATGGTCTTGTCTGCCTTGTCGCGGTCTCCGTCGTGCTCGGCCGGGTTGGTGCCGTTCATGGAGGCCATGATCACGAGCTCAGGTTTGATGTCCTTAAAGGCCTTGAACGCCTCGTCGCGCCATTCGGAGCACTCGGTGTAGCGCCGGTTGAGGCGAGTGTTGTCGATCTCCACGTCGGCGGCGACGCACGAGGCCTTGATCATCGGCAGCAGTTTGACGCCCTCGTCGCGGGCGATCTCGTGCAGCGCCGGGAACCACTGAGCCGCGTGCGAGTCGCCGAACAGCACCACGGTCTTGTCGGCTTCTTTGTCGCCGTAGACGCACTGATCGTTTATTTCGACGTCCTCAAGACCCAGGACGCAGTCGTCCTCGTACAGCACCGGGACGTCGTCGATGGCCTCCTTCAAAGAAGGCGTCAAGTTGGAGGGAACCTCCTGGGTGCTCTCGGCTTCGGTCAGCAGCGACTCCAAGGCGGCGGGGTCCACCTCCTCGCCCATGATCTTTTCGGTGTCCTCGGCGGTCTTGTCGCCGGAAAGCGCCGGCGTCATCCCGGTGGCGAATATCGCCATCGCGGCGGTGGCCGCGGTGACGCCGGCCCCGAAGGCCAGGCCGCGCCAGGCGCGGACCCGCAGCGCCGGCCGGAACCGAATCGGGTTCTCCACGAGGCGGTAGGTCAGGGCCGACAACCCCGCCGCCACGGCGGCCAGGGTGAGGTTGAGTCCGATGGACGGCTTCATGTCCAGCGCGGTCGGCGCGATCATGAGCACCGGCCAGTGCCACAGGTAGAGGCTGTAGGACATCCGTCCGACGTGTTGGAACGGCGAGAGGTTCAGCATGCCGTTGGCGCCGCGTCGGGTGGCGGCCGCGCCGGCGGCGATCGCCAGCGTCGCGCCGGCCACCGGCAGCAGCGCCGCGTATCCGGGGAAGGCGGTGGTCTTGTCGAAGGTCAGCGCGGCGACGCCGATCATGCCGAGGCCGAGCCAGGTCAGCACGTCGGCGAGTCTGGCGGGCAGCCGCGCGGCGAACAGGGGGAGGGTTATCGCCAGCAGCGCGCCGAAGGCCAGCTCCCATGCGCGGGTGTGAGCCACGAAGTACGCCGCCGGGCCCGCCTGGGTTTGCGTGACGCTCAGGTACAGCGAAACCGCGAGCACCACGCTCAGCATGGTCGCCATCGGCAGCACGCCGGGCGCCGATCCGCGTCGCCGGCACGCCCAGGCGAGCGCGATCAGCATCAGCGGCCACACCACGTAGAACTGCTCTTCGACCGCGAGCGACCAGTAGTGCTGCAGCGGCGAGGGCGGGACGTCCGAGTTGAGGTAGTCGGTTTCCTGGTTGGCCAGACGGTAGTTGACGAAGTAGAGGCTGGCGGACACGGCGTCGCCGGCGATCGCGCCGAACCTGGTTCCCGGCAGCCACGTCCAGGCTGCGATCAGGGTCGACACGATCACCAGGGCCGATGCGGCGAGCAGGCGGGTGGCGCGGCGAGCGTAGAAGCCGCGGATGGAGATCGTGCCGGTCTGGCGCAGCTCCTTGACCAGCAGCGTGGTGATGAGGAAGCCGGAGATGACGAAGAACACGTCGACGCCGACGTAGCCGCCGCTGATGTAAGGCACTCCCGCGTGCCCGAGCACCACCAGCAACACGGCTACCGCGCGCAGGCCCTCGATGTCGGGGCGAAACGAGGCGGTTTCCTTGGGCTTGGATTCGCGTGCGGACGCCGCGTCCTCCTGCGCGGAGTCATGGCGCTTTTCTTGTCGCTCTTCGAGAACAGTCATGAACTAATAGATCTTTCACGTCAACCGCGATCTCCGGGCAGAGTAGATATTCAACCATCCGATTCCCAGCGGCTCCCGAAAGCTTGCTGAGAAGTAGCTGAGAACGCCCGATCGCAACGGCCCATTCGGCTCAAACCGCGCCGAGTTTTCCACATTGCGGGGGTTGTCCACAGGTGGGGTCGTCGAAGCTGGTCGATGCCTGTTTTTGGGACATAGGCTGACGCCATTGGGGAGGAGGTTGGAGGCCCCCGCGCATGACGGCGAGGGGCTGCTGCGGTGCGTGCGGCCTTCTCGGGTCTTCCCGCGGCCTATACGGCGTTCGGCGCGCTGTCGGCGTCCGCGTCCTGGGCGTCCTTTTCTCCCGAGGCGTCTTTGCCCAGCAGCTTCAGCAGCGCCTTCTGGCGGTCGGCGGCTTCCAGGCGCTCGTTTTCCACGGCGGCCAGAATGCGGCGGTATGCCGTCTCCAGGCGTTCCTCCGCGCGGTCGGAGTCGGTCCGCAGCGCCTTCATCTGGCCGTGGAGACTGCGCAGGCCCCGGTTGAGCTGGCGCCGCGTCTGCAGGGTCACGGCCAGCACCAGCAGCACCGCAAGAGCGGGCGCGGCCGAGGCAAGCGCGTTGAGGTCAAGCACCGCGGCGACGACGCCGAACATCCCGATCACCGCTCCGCAGAAGAGCACGGCGAGCTCCCGCGAGGTGAGCCCATACGCCATGCCGGTGACTTTTTTCATGCCGCTCCCTTGTCCGCCTTCCCTCTACCGGGGAGGGACCTTACCGGGGTCCGCGTCACAAAGTCGCGACGAGGTCGACGTACGACTGGTGGCTGAAGCGCTCGCGCACCCGGTCCTGGGCGTGGCGGCTCTGCTTCAAGAAAGCGTCGGGGTTGGCGTAGTGATGGGCCACGACTTCGGAGACGGCGTCGGGGCCGCAGTAGATCGCGGCGTCGCCGAAGGTCGCCGAGAATTCGTGCGGCAGTATCACCACGCAGCCCGACGCCAGCGCCTCGAGCACCGCGCGCCCGAAGGCCTCGATCATGTTGGGGTGCGGAAAGTAGACGTAAAAGTCCAATTGGTACAGAAAGCTTCGGACGCTGACTTCGTCGTAGTCGTACACGACCCAGTTGGGCGGCGTGTGGTCGCGGCCGAGCAGCCCGAGGGGCGTCTTGCTCCCGCCCATGATCCGCACGTCGACGGAATGCGACGCGGGGTACAGCCGCAGCAGGGTATCGCGGTCGGCCGGCCACTTCGTCCAGTTGTCGCGGGAGTGTCGCCCCACCACGGGGATGTCTGAGCGGAAGCCGGTGCGCTCCAGGCACCACTCGTCGGCGTCGACGATGCCGGGCATGTCGAAGTCTTCGAGGTCGGACGGCGACAGTCCGGCGTCGAGCAGCGCCTTGCGCGCCGCGGGACCCTGCGGGCACCAGGTGGGGCGGCGTCCGAAGAGGTGTTCGGCGGCCCGGGTGCAGGCGTCGGGGACGTAGCGCATGTCGCTGCCGTCGGCTTCCGACGGGGCCTGGTTGGCCAGGACGATCACGCGGTCGGCCCGCAGCCGCGCCGCGTCGACGGTCGGGAACTGCAGCACCGGGGGGTAGCGGATCACCAGCAGCGCGGTCTCGGCGTCGTCGGTGGGCAGCACGTGGTCGACCGTGCCGTCGTTGATCAGCTCCTGGATCGGCGTGCACATCGGCCGGCGGCGCACGGTCATGAACCGGTACGACTCCATGTGGAAGACGCCGACGCGCTTGCCGCTCGCGGTCAGCGCCTTGATCTCCTCCAGGATCGACTTCTGCGGTCCGCCGAAGGGCCGCCAGTCGCAGGCGAACACCGCGTCGTAGCGGGGCGTCGGCGTCGGATCGCCCGGGGCCCTGCGGAAGCGGCCCGGGGCGCTGAAGCGGCGGCGCTCCTGGTGTTTGTCCAGATAGGGGCTGTCTTTGCCGGACTCGATGCGCAGGTGCCACGGCTGGTAGGACGAGCGGTACGCCTCCCGCGCCGGGTGCATCCAGCCGGCGCGAAACTCCGCGCGCGACAGCGAGTCGGGCGTCTGTCGCATCAGCATGTGGACCGTGCCGTTGAGACGTCGCACCGAGCGAGCGCCGAAGGCGGCTTCGATGCGCGTGAGAAATTCGGTGTCCGCGCCCTTGCGGATGGCGTCGAGGTAGCCGAGCCGGCCCAGGACCAGGTCCTTGCGGAACATCAGCGAGGGTGTGCACAGGATGCGCGCCGGGCGGCCCGGCTGCGTCATCGACATGTCGTCGCCGAGTTTGAGCGCGTCGGAGACCACGGCGACGTGTTCGGGGTGGTCGAGCAGTGCGCGCGCCTGTCGCTCCAGGCGGCGCGGGTGCGACCAGTCGTCGGAGTCCTGGAACGTGACGAATTCGCCCGCGGCGGCGTCGAAGGCGGCGTTGCGGGCGGTGTAGGTGCCGGCGTTGACGTCTAGGCGCAGCACCCGCACACGCGCGTCGAGCGAGGCGCACTCGTCGAGCACGGCGTCGTAGTCGGCGCCGGAGCCGTCGTCGACGACGAGGACTTCCAGGTTGGTCCACGATTGGTCGAGAATGGATCGAACCGCCGTGGCGAGCCCGGAGTCCGGCTTGAAACAGGTGACGACGACGGAGATCTTCTCGGGCGCGTCTGTGAGCCGCTTCACCTTGGCGGCCAGACGATCGAAGACCGGGCGGCCGTCCTGAGGAGACAGCACCGCGCCAGAGGCCGGAAGCAGCCCCTGGAACGCGTCGAACCATTTGTCCACGGCTTCGCCGTCGGCGTTCGGATCGTCGACGAAAGGGTTGATCAGATCCAGCTCCAGACTGGACCTGGCGATCTCGGGCATCTGGCGATATACGTCAAGCAGCTCGGCGGCCCGCTCGCGTTCGCCGAGGCAGTAGGCCGTCTGGGCGTGGACGCCCTGGTGTTCGGGCTTCATGTCGCCGGGGCCGAAGATCGCCAGCGTCAGGTCGAACAGCGCCAGCGCGTCGGTCAAGTCCTCGGGGAGGAACGCCTGCAGCGCCAGCACCCGCGCCAAGTCGCCCATTCCCTCGCGTCGCAGCTCGTCGACGCTCAGCCCGTGCGGCAGCCCGGCCGCCGCGTTGCGGGCGGCGTCGAGC
>JBOGDN010000376.1:0-7762 GCA_050742995.1 Stackebrandtia sp.
CGCCGGTCTCCATCCCCCCGCCGGGCAGCGCCCACAGCCCGTTGTCGACGCGGCGATGCAACAAGAGCTGTCCCTCCGTGTCAACCACGATCGCGGAGGCCGCCGGAACCAACGAGTTCGCCGCCGGCGCCTTCGGGTCGTCGTAGTAGTCCACCCTGACCACGGTTCACTCCTTCGCGGCATACGGGGCGCCGGCGTTCCAGATCGCCTCGAAGTGATCGGCGAAGCGCGAGAACAGCCCTCCCGAACCGACCTTCCGCAGGTGCATCAAGGGCGCCTGCGAACCCGGGGTGGCGTACAGATGCGGAGTGACGAACATGTGATCGTCGAAACGGAATACCGAGTTGTACAGCGGCGCATCCTGGCAGCGCAGTTGAAACCCTTGCGCCGACAGCAGCGGCCGCCACGCGTCAAGCGTGGTCTTGATCCGCACCGCCAGCGTCAACGGAGTGCCCTCTTCGCGGTCGCGATAAGCCACGTGCTCTGACTCCGGGTCGGCGACAATCGCGCGTATCTGCGTCCCCGCTTCGCATTTGGCCTGCATCGCCGACACCAAATCGGGATGCTGCAACGACAAGAAGTACAGCGTGTACCCCAGCAAGTCGATGCGCTCGCCAGCACGGCTGAACACCTCCCACCACACCGCCGTGGGAACGTCGGCGCGATATGCGTAAGCGGCGACGATCTCGTCTCCGCCGCCGTTGGAAATGACCGACATCGATTCCGGCCACAGGTACTCGGCGTCGTCGCGCAGCAGCTTGGCCGCCGCCCAACGATGCCGCTTATGCGGCACGCGACCGTCGTGAATCCAGCGGTAGACCGTTTTCATGTCGACCCCGCAGACCTTCGCGATATCGTCCACAGTCACCTGGGCGCGATCGACGGCCGCTTGGAGTCGCTGGTTGCGGGGCATCCCCACCTCATTCGCCAAACGTCGAGGAAAGGTCCCATACGTCCTGGTCAAGGCGTATCGGCGTCACCCTGACGTGATCCAGAGTACAGACATGACAAAGCAGACCACAGGCACAGAACTGGTCGATCTCGGCGTGTTCAATGTGGCGGGGCGGGCGGTGCGGGCCACGATGCGGGCGGGCGCGGGGGAGGTGTGGTTGACGCTCGACGGGCACGAGTTGGCCGTCGGGATTGTCGGGTCGCTCGATGCGGTCGAGCCTGCGGTGCGGGTTTTCGCGCCGCACTCCTGGGCTGAGGCCCCGGAGTGGCGTTGGCACATCAGGCGACAGGTGGGGGATCTGTATCGGCGCGCGCTGCGCGAGTGCGAGGGCTGAACCGTGAGCGAAGGTATGGCGCGTCTGGTGCGGCGTGAGCGCCGCGACGTCTCGCGCGAGGCGTGTCGGCGGTATGCGTGGAAGGCGCCTGCGACCGGCGAGATCGCGGTCGAGTGCTGGACTCACGGCCGCGCCTGGCCGTGCAAGACGGGCGGCGACGCCGATGCTTGAGGAATGTCGCGACATCGCGCGACTCAACCTGCGCCGCCATGCGGCCACCCGGCAAGGGGCGTGCTGGCGCTGCTCTTTCGCGTATCGGCGGGTCGTGCCGTGGCCGTGCTTCGCCTGGCGGCTCGCCGATTACATCCTGCGAACTCAGTGAGCAGAATCGTCGCACTAGCCCGAGAACGACGCAGTCGCGTCAGGAACTCGCCTCTATTCTTTACGGGTTGCGCATGGACGGGTTCTCAAGTGGAAGGCGATGCCTGTGAGGGAGATCGAAGGCGCCGCGGGGTTTTTGTTTGAGGCGGGGATGCTCAAGCGCGCCAGGCGTGCCGGGTGGTGGATCGCGGGGGTTCGCGATCCTGAAAGCATCGCCGAGCATTCGTTTCGCGCGGCGTTGACCGGAATGGTTCTTGCGGCGATGGAAGGCGCGGATCCTGCGCGGACGTCCATGTTGTGCCTGCTGCACGACATCCAGGAGACCCGTGTCGGCGACATCCCACATATCGGCCGGCACTACGTCACCGCCGCCGACAACGAGGCCGTCACGCGAGATCAGGTCGCGGATTGTCCGGCGCAGGTGGCCGACACTGTGTCGGAGGCGGTGGCCGAGTACGAAACCGGGGACACCCTTGAGGCGGTGTGTGCCCGCGACGCCGACAAACTGGAATGCCTCGTTCAGGCTGTGGAGTATCGCGCCCAAGGCGTGACCACTGTGCAACCGTGGATCGACTCTTGCCACGCCGCGTTGAAGACCGAATCCGGCCGTGCCGTCGCCGAAGCCGCGCTGAACGCCAACCCGCTTGACTGGCAGAAAACCCGCCGCGAGGATCGATAAGTCCGCGGCTCAGCCGAGGCGGCGGAGGAGGTCGGGGACTTGGGCCTCGTACTCGTACCATTCCACGTCGTTGCGGAAGCCCAGCTCGTAGTCGGTGTGGGAGAAGGGGTCGCCTTCGGGGGTCGTCCAGGTCTGCACGTCGACCAGCTGCGGCTCGGAGGCGCGCAGCTCACACAGCATGCGGGCCTTCATCGCCAGTCCGAGGCCGTAACTGCGGTGCTGGGGCGCGATCACGGTGTCGTATTGGTCGCCGCGGGTGGGGCGCTGCGCGGCCACGACCAGCTCCGTCAAGCCCACCACCATCTCGTGCGGTTCGGAGACGGCCACCACCAGGTGGGTGCGCATTCCGCGGTTGGCGAGGGTGGCCAAACTGTCCCGCAGCCGTCGCGCGTCCGCCGACCCGTGCCAGCCTCCGCCGTGCGCGGGCTCGGTTTTCAGGTGGGCCTTCGTCGTCGCGTAGCGCTCCAGCAGATCCTCGGGCAGCCCGCCGGCGAAGTACTCCAACCGATAGCCGGCGGCTACCTTGCCGGCGTCGGCGCGCATCTTGTTCCAGTCCACTTCGGCCATATTCAGCAGGTGGCGATGCTCCACGACGGCTCTGCTGAAACCGAGCCGCTCGTAAAAGCCCACGGCCGGCGTGGTCGCGATGACCTCGACGCCGATGGACTCCCTGCCCTCGGAAGCCGCCCGTTTCGCCACCGCCCGCAACAGGTCGCGCCCCACGCCATGGCCGCGGGCGTCGGGATGAACGAAGATCTCGAAAATGCCGGTGTGGTCGAACTCCCCGCCGAAGAGCAACAGGTTGGCGTGGCCCGCGATGGCGTCATGTCCTTTGCGGGCGGTAAACGCCATCCGGCGTTCGCCGGGCAGAGTCACCGACAGATATTCCCGCAGCCGATCGTCTGTCCACAGCGGCTCGCCGGGCATGTCGGCCACGGTCATCGTGTTGAGGACTTGCCGCCACTGCTCGAGGTCCTCCGCGCTCGCCGTGGCGGGATCGAAGTCGGTGATCTGCATATCCTCACTGCCTCCTCCTGGCTGGTGCATTCACCTCTGCCGCTGGGCCTCGCGGGGGGTTTCTAAGCTGTGCTGCTGCTCTTTCCGTAACTGTCCGCTCGGTCGTACACGTCTCGGACGTAGGCGTCCAGGTGGTTGTAGGCGAAGACCGCCGAGTACCAGTCGGCCGCCCGACTCAGGTCTCGGTTGTCCGCGCACAGGTAATGTCCGGCGGCCACCGCGACGTCGTCGATGTCGTTGGGGTCGGCGACGGTGTCGCCGTCTCCGTCGACCATCCAGCGCGCCCAGGTCTCGGGGATGAACTGCATCGGCCCGACCGCCCGGTCGTACTCCTTGTCGCCGTCCCAGACGCCGCCGTCGGTGTCCGGGATGTCTTTGTTGCCGGCGCTTCCGTCAAGCGCCGGACCGCGGATCGGCGTGTCCGGCTTGCCTTCGTCATCCAGTTTGGCGCCGCCGGTGGTGCCGTGGTTGGTCTCGACGCTGCCAATCCCCGCCAGCGTCGTCCAGGTGAGCTTGCATGCGGGCTTTTCCCGGCTGAGCACGATCTCGGCGTTGCCGTAGGCCTGCAGCGCCCGCGGCGAGATGTCGACGCTCTTGGCCACCGTCTCGGCCCAGCCGACCAGCGCCGCGTCGGCCTCGGGACCGTCTTCGTCGGAAGCCTCGGCGTCGTCGGGCGGCGCGTTCGGCTCGTCCGGGACGGAGTCGATGCCCGGGGGAAGGGCCAGCGGTGCCTCCTCCGTTTCGGAGGCAGGGGACTGATCCGAGGCTGTGTCGCCGAAGCCCCAGCTCGGACCAGCCAAGGGCACCGCGTAAACCGCGATGCCGAGGGCGCCCGCGATCACCGCGGTCGTCAACGCCGCCTGGGTCGCCAATCTGCCCTCCGAGCGCCGCAGTCGGGCGCCCGCTCTTCGCTTCAACGCCCCCAGTCCTCGAGGCAGCTTTTTTATCCACGCCAGCACGTTCGCGAGTATTCCTTATCTGTGCATCACCGCGCCACCCCCGAACAGTTACAACATGTTTACTCAATCGCGACACGTTCTGCGGCGCAACGATTTCGAACGTTTATTCGACTCTGGCGCCCGTGTCCAGGGGCTATGGGTTTACGATCTTGAAGTCGAACACATGATCTATAACCCGCGGCGTCCCGATCGGTTCGCGACGCCGTCCGCGAGGAGACTGCAGATGCGCGTATTCGTCGTGCGATGCCCCGGATGGGACGAGTCCGAGCCCTTCGAGCCGACGGTCGCCGCCGTGGAGGCGTGCGCGGCGGGCGTGGAGATCCTGCATCCCGGCCTGCTTGCGCTGCCCGCGCGAGGTCCCGCCGCACGCGGCAACGGAGGAGAGGAGGCCGCGGCGGGGCGACTTGCCGACGCCGTGCATTCCGTCTGCGACGTCAAGTGCGAGGTCGGGGCCGCCGACAGCCTGTTCGCCGCCTGGCTGGCGACGCGTTCGGGCGCGATCGTGGCGCCGGGGGAGACCGCGTCCTTCCTGCGAGACCACGGCGTCGCCTGCCTGGGTCGTCCGTACCTGACGGCCGCGCTGCACCGGCTCGGAGTGCGCACCCTCGGTGCGTTCGCGGGCATGCCGCCGGCCGACGTGGCCGCCGCGCTCGGCGTCGACGCGGTGTCGGCGCACCGGCTGGCTCGCGGAGAAGAGGCCGTCGCCGCGGGGCCGAGCGTGCGACGACCGAACCTGGCGGTGGAGGTGGGGTGCAACCCGCCGCTGAGCCGCTCGGACACCGCCGAGTTCGCCGCCGAAGCGCTTTCCTCTCAGCTGCATCGGCTGCTCGACGCCCACGGCCTGGCGTGCACCCGGCTCGTCGTCGACGCTGCGACGGCCATAGCCGGCCGTCGTTCCGATTTTTTCGGCGACGGGTTCTCGGTGTCGCGGACGTGGCGCCACGACGGCGCGCTGACGCGCCAGGCCACGGCCGAGCGGGTGCGCTGGCAGCTCGACGGCTGGATGCTGACCGGTCCCTCCGCCGGTGGAGGCGTCAGCGCGCTGCGGCTGATCCCGGCGGGGCTGCTGCCGCGCGCCGAAGTCGAGTCGATCCGTCCCGGTCCCGCCTGGTGGGGACGCCGAGAGCTCTAAGGCGTACGGCTTGCGTCAAAGATGACGTTTCGCGCCGAATGTGTCACAGTGACTGTGATGATTGTGGCAGTCGGCATTGATGTGGTCCTTGTGGAGAGATTCGCGCGTGCGGTCGAACGCACCCCTCTCCTTGCAGACCGGCTGTTCACCGAGGCCGAACAGCTCACCACGGCAGGCAATCCCCGCTCCAACGAATCCCTCGCGGCCCGCTTCGCCGCCAAGGAGGCCGTCGCCAAGGCGCTCGGCGCTCCGGCGGGCCTGCACTGGCACGACTGCGAGGTCGTCGCCGACCCCGACGGCAGGCCCTGGCTGACCACGAACGGCACCGTCGCCGCGGCCGCGGCCGAACGCGGCGTGGGCCGATGGCATCTCTCGCTGTCCCACGACGGCGGCATCGCCTCGGCGATCGTGGTTGCGGAACGCTGATGCCCGGCGTGTGGAAGGCCGACCAGGTGCGGCAGGCCGAGGAGAAGCTCATCGCGACGCTTCCCGAAGGCGCCCTGATGCGGCGCGCGGCCGCCGGGCTCGCCGCCCGAATCGCGGTGATGCTGCGCGGAACCGGGGGTGTCTACGGCGCCCACGTCACCCTCGTGATCGGCGCCGGAGACAACGGCGGAGACGCGCTTTACGCCGGCGCCAGGCTCGCCGAGCGCGGCGCTCGGGTCACCGCCGTCGAGGTCTTCCCCGGACGCACCCACCGGGCCGGCGCCGAGGCGCTGCACGCCGCCGGCGGCAAGATCAGCGAGGCGCCGCCGCTGCACACCGACCTGATCGTGGACGGAGTGCTCGGCATCGGCGGACGGCCCGGGCTTCCAGAGCGCGCCCGCCAGGTCTTCGAATCCCTGCCGCGGGCGCCCACCGTCGCCGTCGACATTCCCAGCGGCGTCGAGGTCGACACCGGCGGCGTCATCACCGACGCCGTCCAGGCCGACGTCACCGTCACCTTCGGCTGCCGCAAGCCCGCCACGTCGGTCGGCGCCGGCGCGGCGCAGGCGGGAGTCGTCGACTTCGTGGACATCGGCCTCGAGCCGTACCTGCCCGAGCCCTTCGCGAAGATCGCCACGATGGAGGAGATCGCGTCGTGGTGGCCTCGCGCGCGCCCGCACGACGACAAGTACACCCGCGGCGTGCTTGGAGTGTGCGCCGGATCGTTCCGCTACCCCGGCGCCGGCGAACTGGCCGTGGGCGGCGCGCTGGCCGGCCCGGCCGGCTACATCCGCTACTGCGGCACCGCCGCCCGCCACATCCGGTACCGCTACCCCGAAGTGCCTACAAAGGATCGAGTTGCCGACGCCGGACGGGTGCAGGCCTGGGTCGCCGGCCCCGGAATGGGCGTCGACTCCGCGGCCGCCTCCCAGCTGAGCTCCGCGCTGGCCAACCCGGTGCCCCGGTGCCTGGACGCCGACGCGCTCACCCTGCTGGCCGAGGACAACGCCATCCTGGACATCAGTCCGGCGCCGACCGTGCTCACGCCGCACGACCGCGAGTTCTCCCGGCTCGCCGGGCACGCGCCCGGAAACGACCGCATCGCCGACGCCGTCGATCTGGCCTGGCGGATGGACAGCGTCGTCCTGCTGAAGGGCTACCGCACCGTCATCGCCACCCCGGACGCGCACGTGTACCTCAACCCGACCGGCGACCCGGCGCTCGCCACGGCCGGATCCGGCGACGTCCTGGCCGGTCTGCTCGGCGCCCTGCTTGCCGCCGGCGTCTCGCCGGAGCGCTCCGCCGTGGCCGCCGCGTTCCTCCACGGCCTCGCCGGACGGCACGCCGCCGCGCGCGGCCCGGTCACCGCCTCCGGCGTGGCGGCCGCCCTGCCGCGCGTCATCGGGCAGATCCTCTGAATCGGCTAGGGCGTGTTTGAGGGTCCTCTTCCGTTGCGAGCGGCCTCCAGGCGAGTGCAACGGCCGTAAGCCGCTGTACGGCCGCAAGCCCCGCGTGATCGCGCAGACAAGAGCAAGGCGGAGGTGCTTCTGCATACCGGTGTTGTATGCCGCAGTGCCGACAACGCCGCGAGGCGCCGTCTGGTGGACGCGCAGCAGGAAACGGGACTCTCACACGCCCTAGTGCTGCGCGTTCCCTGAGAGGTTGAGACGTAACCTGGTGGACATGTCTTTTCAGGCCGAAGCGGTCGTCGACCTCGACGCGATCGCCGCGAACACGGCGAATCTGGCGGCGCGCGCGCCCGGCGCGGTCGTCATGCCCGCCGTCAAAGCCGACGGCTACGGGCACGGCATGACGCAGGCGGCAAAGGCATGCCTCGACGGGGGAGCGACCTGGCTCGGCGTGGCCACCCTTGACGAGGCCATGGCGTTGCGCGCCGCCGGGATCCGCGTGCCGACGCTCGCCTGGCTGGTCGCCCCCGGAC
>JBOGDN010000377.1:0-3314 GCA_050742995.1 Stackebrandtia sp.
GCTACGGGGAGACCGCGTACCCGCCCCAGCAGACGTCGGGCCTGCCGCGGCGCGGCGCGGCCGCGCAAGAGCCCGCCCCGGCCCCCGAGCCCGTGGCCGCCGACGGCGAGTGGCTCACCGAAGAGCAGGTCGAGGAGGGCCTCGCCGACTCCGCGTCCGGCGGCGACACCGCCAACTACCTCGCGGTGCTCATGCGCTCCTGGACGTTCCTGCCCGTTCCCGACGGAGTCCCCCCGCACGCGCGCCCCGGAGACGCCGACTTCAGCTGGCACACCGACTTCGTGGACGGGGCGCACTGCGTCACCGCCTTCACGTCCGTGGTGCGGCTGCAGGCCCGCTACGGCGACCAGCCCCACGTCAGGACCGCCTTCGCCCGAGTGGTGAAGGAATGGCCGGGCCTGGAGTACTCGCTGTACGTCAACCCGGGCACCGAGATCGGCGCCAACATGCCCGGGCCGCAGCTGACCACGCTGCTCACCTGGGCCCGCTCGCAGGGCCTCATGGACGCCGGCCTCGAGATGGAGAAGCGCGCCGAGGAGCAGGCCGTCCAGTCCGGCGGCGGCGGACCCGAGCTGATGCAGAAGATCGTGCCGCACCGCCAGGTGCCGCTGATCCTGGAGCGCGGCTACGACCGGGTCGCCGGGTTCGTGCATCGCTACGACGACGTGGCGGAGCTGACCACCCCGGACAGCCTTTACCGGGGTCTTGGTCTGCTGCGCGAAGGCAGCGGGTTCTCCTCGGCCGACGAGTCGGTGCACGTGCTGCGCTGGACGGGATACCGCTCCGGGCTCTATCAAATCGCCTACGGCGGAAACGATCTGGAATCGGCGCGTCTCAACGGCGGATGGATCGTCGAGCCGCCGCCGTTCGTCGGCGACGGCTACACCGCGGGCGTGGACGGCCGCCGCATCCCCGAGTACAAGATAGACAGTCTGCGTCTGCCGCACGGCGCGGTGATGCACCGCATCGACGCCGACGGCTACAGCGCCGAGGTCGCCGTATACGACGCCGACCGCCGCGAGTGGACGAAGATCCCGGTCGGCGGCGGCGGGCGCCACAACCCCGGGCATCACGGCGGCGGGCCCGGCGGGCCCGACCAGACGAAGCAGTGGGAGTGGCAGCATGCGTGACGGGTACGTGGCGAGGTGGCACGGGATCGAGTACGACGCCAGCCCCGACGGCGCGCACGTCCGGCTGTACTCGCCGGAGCCTTCCGAGGGTTTCGTCGAGGTCGCCGACGGCCGGTTTCGCCGCGGCGTCCTGTTCGAAGACATCGAAGACTTCCACTACGTCAGGACGATGTGCACCTGGCGCGGCGAGCCGTTCTGCGTGCTCGGCGAGTTCGGCAGCTGGCTGCGGCTTGAGTACTGCGGCGGCGACTTCGAGGTGGCCCGGCGGCTGGGGCTTGAGCCGTACGACGCCGGCGTCTACCAGATCTGGGTGCCCCACGCCGAGGCGACGGAAATTCACGAGGTGCGCATCTGATCGGCTCGCCTCGGCGGGGTCGATTGGGGTAGTCTTGATTTGGCAAACGTTTGCCAAGGCTTGAGCGCCGCCCGAGGAGACCCCCATGACCACCCGAATTCCGGTCGGCATCGCTCTCAACGGCGTCACCGGACGAATGGGCTACCGCCAGCACCTGGTGCGCTCGCTGCTGGCGATCCGCGACCAGGGCGGCCTGCCGCGCGAAGACGGCTCCGTGATCTGGCCCGAGCCGATCCTCGTGGGCCGCAACGAGGACAAGCTCGCCGCCATCGCCAAGCGGCACAACCTCGACCGCTGGTCGACCGACCTGGACGCCGTCTTGTCCGACGAATCCGTCGGCGTCTACTTTGACGCGCAGACCACCCGGCGCCGCGTGGCGGCGGTGAGCGCGGCGTTGGCCGCCGGCAAGCACGTCTACTGCGAAAAGCCCGTCGCGGGCGACCTCGACTCCGCGCTCGAGCTGGCCCGCACCGCCCGCGCGGCCGGCGTCAAGAACGGCGCCGTGGCCGACAAGATCTACCTGCCCGGTCTGCGCAAATTGAAGCGTCTTGTCGACTCCGGGTTCTTCGGGCGGATCCTGTCGGTGCGCGGCGAGTTCGGCTACTGGGTGTTCGAGGGCGACTGGCAGGCCGCGCAGCGCCCGTCCTGGAACTACCGCGCCGAAGACGGCGGCGGCATGGCGCTCGACATGTTCCCGCACTGGTGCTACGTGTTCGACAACGTCGTCGCCCCGGTGCGCGCGGTCACCGCCCGCGTCGCCACTCACATCCCGCAGCGCGTCGACGAGGCCGGAGAACGCTACCGCGCCACCGCCGACGACGCCGCCTACGCGATCTTCGAGCTGGACGGCGGCGTGATCGCCCAGATGAACTCGTCGTGGACGACCCGGGTGTTCCGCGACGAACTGGTCGAATTCCAGGTCGACGGGACCGAGGGCAGCGCCGTGGCCGGCCTGCGCCGCTGCCGCGCCCAGCACCGCACCCTCACGCCGAAGCCGGTGTGGGACCCCGACGTCGCCGCCGACGCCGACTTCCGCGCGGGCTGGAGCGAAGTGCCCGACAACGCCGAATTCGACAACGGCTTCAAGGTCCAGTGGGAGGAGTTCCTGCGCCACGTCGTCGACGACGCCCCGTGGTGCCACGACTTCATCGCCGCGGCGCGCGGCGTCCAGCTGGCCGAAGCCGGACTGACCTCGTCGCGGGAGGGCCGACGCGTCGAGCTGCCGGAGCTGACGCCGTGACCTCGCTGCACCTTCCCGGGCGCGGGCTCTACCTCATGAGCGAGCCGCGGCGATTCGCCGCGGACCGCGCCGCGCCGCGCTCGCGCACGGTTTACGCGGCCGCCCACGTCGTGGCCGACCCGGCCGTCGACAACGGCGTCGGCGCCCCCGCCCGCCTCGACTGGGAGGCGACGCTGGAGTTCCGCCGCCACCTGTGGTCGCACGGACTGGGCGTCGCCGAAGCCATGGACACCGCCCAGCGCGGCATGGGGCTCGACTGGCCGACCTCGCTCGAACTGATCCGCCGCTCGCTCGAGGCGGCGCGCGATTTTCCCGGCGCGCTCATCGGCTGCGGCGCCGGCACCGATCAGCTCGCGGCGATCGGCGCGAGCCTCGATGACGTCGTCCGCGCCTACGAGGAGCAATGCGCGGCGATCGAGAAGCTCGGCGGACGCATCGTGCTGATGGCGAGCCGCGCGCTGGTGAAGGCGGCGCGCAGCGGCGACGACTACGCCAAGGTCTATGGCCGTATTCTCAGCCAGGTGAAGGAGCCCATCATCATCCACTGGCTCGGCGAAATGTTCGATCCGGCACTCGAAGGCTATTGGGG
>JBOGDN010000378.1:0-19855 GCA_050742995.1 Stackebrandtia sp.
GCCCGGGCGCACTCGCCCGGGCCGCGGTCTGAGTTCGCGGGTTTAAAAGTCGCCGTTTTCCCACGGACCCCAGAACGCGAGGGTGCGGCCGGGGTCGGCGGGCTTGCTCGGGTCGCCGTCGGTGCTGCCCTGAAGGTTGGCGAACAGGTATTTGCCGTCCGGGCTGAACGTGCAGCCGGTCCACTCGCCGCCGCCCTCGTCGGTGCAAAACGGGAAAATCTCGCCGTCCATGGTCAGACCCTGCAGCGAGGCGTACTCGCGGTCGGTGTCCTCGCAGATCAGCAGCGCGCCCTTCGGGCTCACCGTGACGTTGTCGGGGAAGCTGAGCGTTTCCTGGTCCGGGGACTCGTACAGCAGCCGCAGCACGCCGTCATCGCCTTCGGCGGGACGCAGCTCCCAGATCTGGCCTTGTTCGACGTCGCCGCCGCTGGTGGACGAGATGTAGACGGCGTCCTCGTGCGTGATCGCGCCTTCGAGGCGGGCGAACGTGGCCGCGCCCTGGTCGACGCCCTGCTTGTAAACGGCGAGCGCGTCGGCCTCGGCGTTTTCGGGGTCGGGGTCGGCGATGTCGACCCACTCCACGGGCAGCTCGGCGCCGACCTCCTGGCCGGTGCGAGTGTCGTACTTGTCCTCCCCGACGACCTTCAGCATCTGCAGCTTGCCGCCTGCGGCCAGGTCGTCGGCGTCTTCGGGGATGAACCGGTACAGGCCCGCGGTGTCCTGGTCTTCGGTCTCGTAGACGTAGCCGGTCGACGGGTCGACCGCGATCGCCTCGTGCACGAAGCGGCCCATGGCCTTCAGCGGGACCGGGTCGACGGACTCTTCGGCCGTGGACGGGACTTCGAAGATGTAGCCGTGGGGCTGCTCCCACCCGGCGTCGGGGCCGGCGGTGGTCTCTTCGCACGACAGCCAGGAGCCCGAGGGGGTGGGTCCGCCGGCGCAGTTGACGATGGTTCCCGACAGCGACGTCCACGCCTTGTCAAGCGCGGGGACGCCGTCGTCGCCGATGCGAACCTGCACCGTGGTGGTGCCGCCGCCGCCCTTGCCGTCGTAGCGCTTGTCCGGGTCGGGGCCGGAGGGGTGGGTGCTGTCGGACTCGTTGCGGTCTTCGTGGTTGCGCACCAGTCGCACGGTGCGGTCGTCCGGGCCGGGGAAGGCGCAGGTGCCGTCGTGGGCCAGCGGGGTGACCGCGCCGTCGGCCAGCTCGGTGCCGGCCAGGCTGAGCAGCGTGAAGTCGAAGCCCTCCGGAAGCAGCAACGTCTGTTCGTGCCCGGTCTCGGGGTCCTTCCGGGTCACCGGCTTCAGCTCGCCGTAGCCGCCGTCGCCCTTGCCCGCTTCGGGCTGCTCTTCGCCGTCTTCGGCGCGGGCCTGCCGCACGACCAGGCCGCCGAGCGCGGTCGTGCCGACAAGGGCGGCCAAAGTGCCGCCCATCACGGCGCGACGGCCAAGTCGAGATTTAGGCAGTGCGGATTCGCTCATCGCTCGCTCTCTCTTTCGAGGAAAGGAAAAGTTCCATTTGCGACGCCGGGGGTCGCGGGGCCGGCTCGATTGTCGAGTTCTCGCACGGACGCTACGAGCGTCCGGTGAACGTGACGAGAACCATACAGTACAACCGCTCGAATCCGCTTCTCAGCGGCGGCCGCTCGCTCTTGCGACCAGGGCCTGGAACAGCGACAGGTCGTCGTCGACCTCGGGATGCCATTCCACGCCGAGCGCGAACGGGTGGTCGGCCAGCTCGACGGCCTCGACGACGCCGTCGTCGGCCCATCCCACAGCCGTCAGCCCGTCTCCGATGCGGTCGACGGCCTGGTGGTGGTAGTGCGACGGGTTCAATTCCAGGGTTCCGGCCGCCTCGGCCGCCAGGCTTCCGGCCTCAAGACGCACCGGAACGCGCCCGTACGTCGCCGGAGCGGGAGCGTGCCGGACGTGCCCCAGCAGGTCGGGCAGGTGCTGATGCAGGTTTCCCCCGCGGGCGACGTTGAGCACCTGCATGCCGCGGCACACGCCCAGCAGCGGCAGTCCGGTCTCAAGGGCGGCGGACGTCAGCGCCAGCTCCGCGTCGTCGCGGTCCGGCCGGATGCGGTTGGCGCCGGGATGCGGCCGCGCGCCGTAGCGGGCGGGGTCGACGTCGCCGCCGCCGGCGACGATCAGCCCGTCCAGCCGCCCGATCGCGTCGAGCGGATCGCCGACCGGCGGCAGCACCACCGGCTGTCCCCCGGCGCTTGTCACCCGCTCGACGTACCTGTGCGGAATCAGCGTGGCCGGCGCGTCCCACGGGCCGTACCGCGCCTGTTCCACGTAGGCGGTGATTCCGATGACGGGTCGGCTCATGTCGGCGTCACGTACGCACCGGAGATGCCGCCGTCGACGAGGAACTCCGAGGCGGTGATGAACGAGGAGTCGTCGCTGGCCAGGAAGGCCGCGGCGGCCGCGATCTCCTCGGCTTCGGCGAAGCGCCCCATGGGCACGTGCACCAGCCGGCGCTGGGCGCGCTCGGGGTCGGAGGCGAACAGCTCGCGCAGCAGCGCGGTGTTCACCGGACCGGGGCACAGCGCGTTGACGCGGATGCCTTCGCGGGCGAACTGGACGCCGAGCTCGCGGCTGAGCGCCAGCACTCCCCCTTTGGAGGCGGTGTAGGAGATCTGCGAGGTCGCCGCGCCCATCTTCGCCACAAAGGACGCGGTGTTGACGATCGAGCCCTTGCCCTGACGGCGCATGTGAGGGATCGCTGCCTTGCAGCACAAGAACACCGACGTCAGATTCACCTCCTGAACCCTGCGCCAGGCGTCCAGATCGGTATCGAGGATCGAGTCGTCCTGCGGCGGCGAGATGCCGGCGTTGTTGAACGCCACGTCCAGGCGGCCGTGTTCGGCAACAGTCGCGTCGAAGACGCGCGTCACGTCGTCGGGGTCGGCGACGTCGGCGCGCAGGAAACTCCCGCCGACCTCCTCGGCGGCCGCGGCGCCGGCCGTCTCGTCGACGTCGACGCACACGACCTTCGCGCCTTCGGCCGCGAAGCGCCGCGCACTCGCCAGCCCGATGCCGCTTCCGGCGCCGGTGACGACCGCGACGCGTCCGTCCAATCTCCGCATGCGCTCACTCCTCTGTGGCTATGAAGACATTCTTCACGTCGGCGAACGCGTCGACGGCGTCAGGGCCGAGCTCCCGGCCGAGCCCGGACTGCTTCATCCCGCCGAAGGGCGTCCAGTACCGCACCGACGCGTGAGAGTTGACGCTGAGATTCCCCGCTTCCACGGCGCGGGCCATGCGCAGCGCGCGCCCCACGTCGCGAGTCCATATCGAGCCCGACAGGCCGTACGGGGTGGCGTTGGCCTTGGCGACGGCGTCGGCTTCGTCGTCGAAGGGGGCGACGGCCGCGACGGGCCCGAACACCTCGTCGGTCCAGATCGGGTCGGCGTCGTCGACGGCGGCGTACACCGCCGGGGCCATGAAGTAGCCGGGTCCGGCCGGGCAGGCGCCGCGGATGTCGGGCTCGCGGACGAGATACCGACTCACCCGGGCGTGGTGGTCGGCGCTGATCAGCGGGCCCATCTGGGTGGCCTCCTCGATCGGGTCGCCGACGACCACGCCGCGCACCGCCGGCTCGAGCAGCGACAGGAACTCGTCGTAGACCTCGCGCTGCACCAGGATCCGCGAGCGCGCGCAGCAGTCCTGGCCGGCGTTGTCGAACGCGGCGAACGGGGCGGTACGGGCCGCCTCGGCGAGATCGGCGTCGGCGAAGACGACGTTGGCGCTGTTGCCGCCGAGTTCGAGGGTGACCCGCTTGATCGTGTCGGCAGCCGAGGTCATGATTTCGCGGCCGACTTCGGTCGAGCCGGTGAAGACGATCTTGCGGACGTCGGGGTGCGCGGCCAGCCGGGCGCCGGCGACGTTGCCGGCGCCGACGACGACCTGCAGCACGCCTTCGGGGAAGCCGGCTTCCAGAGCGAGCTCGCCGAGGCGCATCGCCGTCAGCGGCGTCAGCTCGGCGGGCTTGACCACGACCGTGTTGCCGGCCGCCAACGCCGGGGCGGCGCCCCACGCCAGGATCGGCATGGGGAAGTTCCACGGCACGATCACGCCGACGACGCCGAACGGTTCGGCGAAGGTGACGTTGAGGCCGCCGGGAACCGGGATCTGTCGTCCCGACATACGTTGCGGCGCGGCGGCGTAGTACTCGAACACGTCGGCGACGTTCGACGCCTCGCCGCGCGCCGAGGCGATCGGGTGGCCGGAGTTGGCGCATTCCAGCCGCGCCAGCTCCTCTTTATGGGCGTCGACGAGCGCGGCGAAGCGCCGCATCAGCCGTGCGCGGTCGCCGGGGGCGACGTCGCGCCAGGCGGGAAAGGCCGCCCGCGCCCGCGCCACGGCGGCGTCGGTCTCGGCTTCTCCGGCTTCGTCCACCTCGCGGACGACCTTTTGGGTCGCCGGGTTGACCACCGCGATCGTCCCCGTCATGTCCTCGTCCCCTTCGATCGTCGCGTCCTCAAAGCCTCTCAAAGCCGCGGAACAGCTCCCAGTCGGTCACCGCGGCGTTGTACGCGTCCAGCTCGACGCGGGCGTTGTTGGAGTAATGCTCCACGACGTCGGCGCCGAACGCCTCGCGTGCGATCGCCGACGACCGCCACAGGTCCAGCGCGTCGCCGAGGGTGTGCGGCACGGTCGACTCGGGCGCGTCGTAGGCGTTGCCCTCGCAGGGGTCGGGCAGTTCGAGCGCGTTGTCGACGCCGTGCAGTCCGGCCGCGATCAGCGCGGCGGTGGCCAGGTAGGGGTTGACGTCGCCGCCGGGGACGCGGTTTTCCACCCGCAGGGACGTGCCGTGCCCGACCAGCCGCAGCGCGCAGGTGCGGTTGTCGACGCCCCAGCGCACCGCGGTCGGCGCGAAACTGCCGGGAACGTATCGCTTGTAGGAGTTGACGTTGGGGGCGTACCACAGCGTCAGCTCTCGCAGCGCGGCCAGCTGTCCGGCGACGAACCGCTCGCCGAAGGTCGACAAGCCGTGCCCGCCGTCGCCGGCCATGACCGGGTGGCCGTCGCCGTCGCGCGCCGAGATGTGGACGTGGCAGGAGTTGCCTTCGCGGCTGTTGGGCTTGGCCATGAAGGTGATCGACTTGCCCTGCTGGGCGGCGATCTCCTTGGCGCCGTTCTTGTAGATCGTGTGGTTGTCGCATGTGGTCAGCGCGTCGGAGTATCGGAACACGATCTCGTGCTGGCCGAGGTTGCACTCGCCCTTGGCCGACTCCACCGACATGCCCGCGCCGGACATGCCGTTGCGGATCGCCCGCAGCAGCGGCTCGACGCGCGCGGTGCCCAGCAGCGAGTAGTCCACGTTGTATTGGTTGGACGGATTGAGGTCGCGGTAGCCGCGACGCCAGGCTTCCTCGTAGGAGTCGTCGAAGATCAGGAACTCAAGCTCGGTGCCGACGTAGGCGACGAGCCCGCGCTCGGCAAGGCGGTCGATCTGGCGCCGCAGGATCTGGCGGGGCGAGGCGGCCACCGGCGCTCCCGACTCCCACACGACGTCGGCGGTGACCATGACCGTGCCCTCCTGCCACGGCACGCGTCGCAGCGTGGCCATGTCGGGGCGCAGGACGAAGTCGCCGTATCCGTTGTCCCACGACGAAAGCGCGTATCCGTCGACGGTGTTCATGTCGACGTCGACGGCCAGCAGGTAGCTGCACGCCTCCGCGGCGCGGGCGGCCACTTCGTCCAGAAAATACTCTGCCGCCAGGCGTTTGCCCTGGAGGCGTCCCTGCATGTCGCACATGGCCAGCAGCACGGTGTCGACGTGGCCGAGCTCGACTTCCTCGCGCAGCCGCTCGACTGTCAGCGTATTCGTCATCGTCGCCGGATCCTCCCGATCTGTCGCGCCGAGGCGGGCTCGCGTCGCGTGTGGTCAACCGATCCGGCCATTATCCAGACCCCCGCGCCGAGGCGGGATCCGGAAAGGCGAGCGGGGACCTTCGCCCCGCGCGATCGGGACCGCGGACCGTCGCCGCCGCACCTCGCGGGCGAGAGGCTTGAAGCCCCGGACCGCCGCTTGCACGCCATTCATCCTTTCCTGCGGCGGTCCGGGCCACACGCTGTGCGCCGACGCCGCCCCCGACCTTGTCGAGACAGCTCACTCTTCCAGTTGCGCCATGTTCTCCAGCACGAATACGAAAGCCTCGGGTTCGACCTTGAAATCGCCGCTGAAAGGGCCGTCCAAGCTCGCGATCAGAAAGATCGAAAACCCGATGGTGCCCGAAAGAATCAACAAAATGATGCGGGCTTGCGCGCCTCGACCGATACCGAAGGAATAACACAGCACCAAGGTCGCCAGCGCGCCCAGGTACACCAACAGCCACATCAGGGTCGGGACGCGGTCGGCGGCCGCAAGCAGCCGCAATCGCCGGTTGTCGCTGATCTCGTTGAGCCGGACGAGGGACTGCTCATAGAGCGGATCGCTCCTTTCGGTGCGGCTCATGTCGGTATAGACGGCCCACAGTTCCACAAGGGCAGCGTGAGCGCGGACGCTAGAAGCGCCTTGTTCCATATTGCGCCATTCCTCGTCGACGACCAGGCGAAGGTAGGTGCGTTCGGCCTCATGCACCTGCCGCCTGACCTCGACGGGGAAACCGTGCGACATGCGTTCCAGATCGGCCAGGGCGTTGGCCTCGTGGGCGACCGTGGCCTCTGCCTCGGAATGTTGCTCCCAGACGACGACCACCGCGAAACCTACGATGATGGCGTAGATCGTGCCGACGATCGCCAGGCTTCCGCCGACGAGATTGGCGTTCCGTTCGCAGGTGTCGAGCGGAAAAACCTTCCGAGCCAAGGGAAGCATGGCGTCGGCCAGCGCCACCGCCCCGACGATCATGAGTGTGCCCGCCAGCCAGGACGGCAGATTCTCGGATTCCGTCGCGAAGGTGATCACCATGACCAGACCGCCGACGGCTTCGGCGAGCAGCCACCACGTCCTCCATTTCGGAGCAGCTTGTGCACCGCGACGCTCGCCCGAGCGCCGCCAGCGTCTTATCGCCATATTGAAGAACCCGATCACGTCGCGGCGTCCTAACTGGGCGGCAGGAACCAGTTCCGCCCCCATTGACGGTGCAGCGCTTGTTGGAACTCCTCCCATTCGGACTTTGTGCGTGAGGCCGGATAGGGTTCCGGCCGTACGGTGGTCTCTGAGGTCCAGACGATGTCGAACTGCCCGTCGGATTGGACCTGTCCGATGCGCGGACTGCGCCATACGTGGCCGTTGACCTCGTCAACCCAGATGCGACCCTCGGGAGCGTCAAGCGACTGCCGACGGGCTGCTTCGGCGACGACGGCGGGATTGTCGGTGCCGGCGCTCGTCACCGCCTGAGCCCACAGCCGCACGGCGACATAGGCGTTGTTGATCTGGTCGTCGGTGCGGCGATGGTTGCCGTTGCGTTCCTTGAATCGAGTGGTGAATTCCTGGTTCTCTTCGGTGCCAAGGCTTTGGAAGTACGGCCATACCGCATAGCTGCCGACGATCTCATCCGTTCGAAGCGTGCGAACGGTGTCCTCGCCGACGGCCAGCGAGAAGATCGAGGTGTTGTGAGGATCGATTCCGGCGGAGGCGAGGTTGAGAAAGAATCCCACCAGCGCGTGGTTGAGAGCGTTCACGATCACGTCTGGCTCGGCGTCGGAAATACGCTTGGCGATCGCGGACGTGTCCTGCTGATGCAGCGGGAGGTATTCTTCGCCGACCACTGTGCCGCCCAGGTCTTCAAGCGTGTCTTTGATGATCGCGTTTTGCGAACGGGCCCAGACGTCGTCGCTGCCCACCAGAAAAAATCGGGTGCCGCGGTTTTCCAGGAACCAGCGCACGGCGGGCAACGTCTGCTGATTGGGCGTGCTCCCGGTGTAGATGACATTGGACGATTGTTCGAGGCCTTCATATGCCAGCGGATACAAAAGCAGAGAGTCGTACCACTCGATCACCGGCAGAACGGTCTTGCGGTCGCTGGACGTTCCGCCGCCGACGACGGCGCTGACGTGGTCGTCGGCGATGAGCCTCTCGGTTACCTCAGCGAAAGTATCCGCATTAGACTGTCCGTTCCCGGTGACCGCTTCGACCTGGCGGCCGAGGAGCCCGCCCGCGGCGTTGATTTCCTCGACGGCAAGCAGCTCGGCGTCGACAAGCCGCCGTTCGTTGAACGCCTGTGGTCCGGTGAGCGAATGCAAGATTCCCAGCCGGATAGGCGAGGTGTCCGCGGGCGCCGTACATCCGACGAGACCCATGACCAGCAGGACGATCACAGCGGCGTTGACGGGAGCATTCCGCGACAACCGGTTATGGCTGAACGACATAACCGGCTTCCCTCAGCATCGTCCCGATCTCCTGGTTCGCACGCTCCATGGCGTCTTCGACGCTGAGTTCGCCGTACAAAGCCTTGGCGATCCAGTTGCCGAGGGCCTCGATGATTTCGAAGCTTTCGGGAATCTGCGGCCGGAAGGCCGCGAAGGAGGTGTCGACCACCTGCCGCAGCGTCTCGTAGTACTCGACCTTCGCGATGAGATCGGGATCGTTGAGAACCGAGTAACGGGTGGGATATCCGCCCAGTTCAGCCAACCACCACGACGTTTGCGGGCTGGTGAACCACAGGGTGAAGTCCCAGGCCAGGTCCTTCTGTGTGGAGTGTCGATTGATTCCCATTTCATAACCGCCCACAGGAGTATTGAGCGGCGTGTCGCTGTCATGCAAAGCGGGCTGTACGCCGAAGTCGCCGACGACTTTGGACTTCCTGGGGTCGGTCAACGGCGAGAGCTCATCGTTCCACGGACTCATCAACGCCGCCTCGCCGGCCGCGAAGGACTTGGCCCGGGAGTTCCATTCCATGTTGAGTTTCCCGGGCGGCTGGTAGGGCAGCAAGTCCTTGAACAAATTCACCACCGCGATACTCTCTTTTGAAGTGAATTGCGGCGTCATGTCCGCGTAGTAGTCGGGGGATCCGGGATATTCGCTGGCGAACGGCTTCCCGCCCATGTTGTAGATGTACTCGTAAAAGGCCTGCCCGACCACGCTGCCGGTCTGGTTGTTCATGACCACTCCGGCGGTGCCGTCGGACTGTTCGGCAACGGCTTGCGCGGCCTGTCTCAGATCGTCGAAGTCGCGAGGCGGCGAGACGCCGGCTTTGTCGAGCAGCTTCTTGTTGTAGACATTGAAGCCGAAGAACGGCGCGGACGGAATTCCGGTGATTTGACCTTCCCAGACGGCCCCTTCACGCATCACCTCGAAGAAGTCATTGTAGTCCACAAGCGCCTTGGGCGTCTTCTCCAGATACTCGTTCAACGGCTCGACGTACCCGGACGTGGCGAACTTGCCGACCCAGGGCATGTCCACAAGGAATATATCTACTGCCGACGAATTGCTGTTGCCCAACGACACCTCGCGCAGGTACAGCTCCGGATAGCTGAGCCATTCGGTTTCGACCTTGGCGCCCGTCAGCTGCTCGAACTGCGGAATCGTCTTCTGCCACGCCGGAAGATTGGCGAATTGCCAATTGACGATTTTGAGGGTGCGGCCCTCCCACTTCGCCCTCAGCCCGGACGTGAACTCCTTCCACGCCTTGTCCTGTTTCGTACTTCCGGCGATGTCGGAGTATCGACTTGGGTCGCCCTGTGCCGTCGGGGGCGGCGTGTTGATCAAAACCGGCTCCGGAGCGACTAGAAGAAGCACGGCCGCGAAGATCCCCGCCGCGAGCCACAGGCGCTTGGACGAAGGCCATGACATCGCTCCACCCCCGAACGGCGCGATTTTTCGTTAAGGCCGATGTTAGGCCAGAGAGAACGAACCGGAAGGGGAAATCCCATGACCGACGCCGTCGCCGGAGCGCACTCCGAGATCTCGCCGACCTAGGCGTGCTCGGCGACCCAGCGCATGGGATCTCCGACGCCGAGGTCGGTGACGCCCGCGGCGTGCAGCGCTCCCATGACGAGGACGCGGCGGTGCGCGGCGAAGGTCAGCACGTGCGCGATCATCCCGCCGTAGGTGAAGACCTCGGGCGGGTCGCACAGCGCGTCGACGAAGGTCTCCTCCAGCCTGTCCTGATCGCAGACCTCGCGGACCCGCGACAGGAAGGCGGCCCCGGCCTCGGCGTGACGCCGCCGCATGCCGGCGACGGTCTCGTCGCGCTCGACCGACCAGTCGTATTCGGCGCCGGCGACGGCCTGATTCCACATGTCGAGCTGGCCGACCAGCCGCGACAGCAGCGAACGCGGCGTCGGGTCGTCGTCGACGCCTTCGACCGACATATCGATCGGCTTGTCGAGCTGCTCGGGGTTCAAGGTCTCGGCGCGCGTGATCATCTCGCCGACCAGCCACACGTGGTGCTCGACCATTTTCTCAAGCAGGTTCATCGGAAGCTCTTTCGTTCGGGCCGGCAGCCGCAGGCCGCCGGGCGGATAAAAGTGGACTCCACTCGGCGCGTCGAGCTGCATCCGGGAGGGGCGCAGACGCCACTGCGTCGGCGGCGTCCCGTACGCCTTGACGAACGCGCGCGTGAACGCCTCGTGAGAGCCGTAACCGGCCTCGACGGCGACGTCCAATATGGTGAGGCTGCTCGTCGCCAGCCGGTACGCCGCGCGTTCAAGCAGGATGCGGCGGCGAAACCGCGCCGGCGTCTCCCCGGCTGCGCCTGCGATGACTCGGTCGAAGTGGAATCGCGACAGGTGAACCCGCCCGGCGAGATCCGCCGCGTTCGCGTCGTGCTCGTCCAGGGCTTGCGACAGCACGGTCACGAACGCGGCGAATGTGTCGTCCGAAGGGCTCATGACGTCATTCTGCGTCCCGCCTGCGACCCTCGGCTTGATCGAAATTGCTGCATCGGTCAGCTCGCGGCCGGCAGCTTCGCCAGCCACTCGAAGGTCCAGCCGTAGAAGTCGGCGGCGCCGTGGCTGACGTTGATCGAGTGCCCGCTGTCGGGGACGATGTAGTCGGCTTCGGCGGCGCCCGGATCCGTGGTGCAGTCGGATTCCTCGCAGGCCAGAGAGTCGTGGGCGCCGAGAACGTAGGCCGTGGGGACGTCGGGGTCGGCGGCGGCCGGCGCGTCGGCGGACTCGCCCGCCGCCGAATCCGACGGCGGACGCACCGTCTGCAGCTCGGCGACGGTCATGGTGTCCTTCAGCGCCTCTTCGGTCTCGAGGATCCCCGGCTCGTAGGTTCCCGGGTAGAGGAACGCCTCGTCGCGGGTTCCGGGCAGGGTCGTCAGATAGCCCTCTGCCCAGGGGTAGGCGGCGAACTTGGGATCCTCTTCGGCCGGGTAGAACGGGTACATGTCGTCTGAGTCGGGCGGCGCCGTCTCGGGGTCGTCTTCGTCGTCCGGCCCGGCCTGCGGCGGTATGCCGCTGACGATTACGGCGTCGACGCCGCCGTGCGCGGCCGCCCGCGTGGCGACCATTCCGCCCATGGAGTGGCCGTTGAGGATCACAGTGTCAAACTGCGCACCGACGGCGCCGTCGCGCAACTGCTCCACGACTTGACTCACGGCCTCGGCGCCCGCGTCGAAGTCGAGGGTTTCCGGGTCGGGACGGCTGCTGAGGCCGTAGCCGAGCCGATCTAGGTTGAGCGTGGCGTAGCCGGCCCGCGTAGCTTGGTGCACATAGGAGTATTTGCCCGGCTTGTAGGGCCAGTCCCAGTAGGAGTGGTCGTAGGTGCCGCCGGACAACAGCACCTGCACCGGCGTGTCGGCGGTCATTCGCCCCTTGACGCACAGCTGCCCGAATACCTGCTGTCCTGCGCCGCCGGTCGCGGCGACGTCCACCGGGAACATGTAGTTGTCGCAGTTCGCGCCGCTGTGCGACACCGCCGCGTCGTCGGCGACCTCGTCGGCGACCTCGGCGGATTCGGCGCCGCCGGAGCGCGGCAGCAGCATGACGAGCAACGCGGCCGCCGACACGCCCGCGACCGCGAAGCCGGCGACTTTTCCAAGTCGCCCGCGGTGAGCTTTCAGATTCAAACGCATGAGTTTCTCCAGTTGACGAGCGCTGATGTTCGCGGTCGCAATTGAAGCCACGCGTTATTCGGCGGCCGTGTGGCCGTTATTAGAGTTCTATGTGAAAACGCCGACGGGACGGGCGCGAACGCCCGACTGCGGCGACACTGGAGCGGTGACTTCGCCTACCCGTGTGCTCGTCGTCGACGACGAGCCGTATCTGGCCGATCTGGTCGGCACCGCGCTGCGCTACGAAGGCTTCGAGTCGGCGACGGCCGGCTCCGGGCGGGAAGCCCTGCGGCAGGTGGCGGAGTTCCGGCCCCACCTGATCGTGCTGGACATCATGCTTCCAGACGGCTCCGGAGTAGAGACCTGTCGGCGGCTTCGGCGCGACGGCTGCAAGACGCCGGTCGTGTTCCTCACCGCACGGGACGCCGTCGACGACAAGGTCTTCGGTCTGACCGCCGGCGGGGACGACTACGTCACCAAGCCCTTCAGCCTTGACGAGCTGATCGCCAGGATTCGCGCGGTGCTGCGACGCGCCGAAGGCGACGCGACCGCCGCGTCGCTGAGCTTCGCCGATCTGGAGATCGACGAGGACGCCCATCAAGTGCGCCGCGCGGGCAGGCCGATCGAACTGAGCCCTACCGAGTTCACACTGCTGCGGTACCTGACGCTCAATGCCGGGCGGGTGCTGAGCAAACGTCAAATACTCGAACACGTCTGGCAGTACGACTTCGGCGGAAACGACGGCGTCGTGGCCACCTACATCAGCTACCTGCGCCGCAAGATCGATTCGGACGCGGCGCCGCTGATCCACACCGTGCCGCGCATCGGATACGTGCTGCGGCAGTCCGACTCCGACGACGGGAGGCGCTGATGTCGTTGCGCGCGAAACTGATCCTCATCGTTCTCGGCGTGTTGGCCGTCAGTCTCGGCGGAGCGGTGGGCGGCACCTTCGGCGCCTTGCAGGACTGGAGCGACGACCGCAACGACGACGTGCTCGTCGCCACCGGCGAGCAGATTCAAGAGTCGCTCGAGGCCGGAGACGGCTGGCTTTACGACGACTGGCTCGACGAGGAGGAGACTCCCGGGGACGCGGCGCAGACGTGGAAGTTCCTGGCCGAACAGGGCGAAATCCCCTCCTTCGTGGCGATCTACCACCCGGACGGGAGGCTGGCCCAGGACGTCGCGTACGGGCCTCGGCCGCGGCTGAGCGACCGGCTGCCCGACGAGCTGCGTCCCGCCGATCCCGGCGACGGCGAGACCCTCCACCGCGACGGCGAGGGATGGCTGCTGTGGTCGTCGCGAATGGACGACGACAGGGTCCTGGTGGTCGCGACGCGCACCGCGATATCCGACGAACTGGTCGCGCGCGTCCGCAACGTCGCGATCGGCTGCACGCTCGCGGCGCTGATCGCCGGAGCGCTGGCGTGCGGCTACGCGGTCAGGCGCCAGCTGCGGCCCCTTGAGGCGATCGCCGCGACGGCCGACGTCATCGGCGCGGGCGACCTGAGCCGGCGGGTGGAGTCGGCCGACGGCCGCAGCGAGGTGGGGCGACTTTCCAAGGCGCTCAACTCGATGCTCGCCCAGCTGGAGTCGAGCTTTGCCGCGCGTGCCGCGTCACAGCGGAGGCTGCGGCAGTTCGTGGGGGACGCCTCGCATGAGCTGCGCACGCCGATCGCAGTGATCCGGGGCTACGCCGAGCTGTTCCACCGCGGCGCGGCCGCACGTCCCGACGACCTCGCCAAAGCGATGCGCCGCATCGAATCCGAAGCCCAGCGGATGGGCTCGCTCGTCGAGGAGATGCTGCTGCTCGCCCGCCTCGACGAGGGCAGGCCGCTGCGGCCAGAGCCGGTAGACCTGACGGCCGTCGCCTCCGACGCGGTGGCCGACGCCCAGGCCGTCGAGCCGGACCGCCCGCTGCGCCTCGAAGCCGACGACGCCGTCGTCGTGCTCGGCGACCCGGACCGGCTGCGGCAGGTTTTCGCCAACCTGCTGTCCAACGTGCTGCGTCATACCCCCGCCGGTTCGCCCGCCGAGGTGCGCCTGCGCCGGACACGCGACCACGCCGTGATCGAGGTTCGCGACACCGGCGCCGGTCTTTCCGCCGAAGAACGAGAAAGGGTGTTCGACCGCTTCTACCGCGTCGACGACTCCCGCACCCGCGACCGGGGAGGCAGCGGCCTCGGACTGTCCATAGTCGCCGGGATCGCGCAGGCCCACGGCGGCGACGCCGGCGTCGAGTCCGCGCCGGACGCCGGCGCGGTCTTCCGCGTCCGCCTTCCCCTGCCGCCGGCCGAAGACCATCCAGACGGCGACGACGCCCCGCGCTGAAAAGGCGTGGACCGCGGTTGCGCGGCGGTGCTATGTTCGGAATACGGTCCGCGACCACCACATTTCGTCTCATGCGCCCACGGGAAATCGGCGTCATAGACAGTCAACGGGAAACGGAAATCACGGGATGGACAAGGAATACATTTTCGACACCGGCTCCGACCTCGGCCGCGAACAGATGGAGTACCTGGCGGACATATTGGACGGCCCCACCACGGAAAGCCTCGAGGCGATCGACGTTCGACCCGGCCAGCGCTGTCTGGACCTGGGCGCCGGAGGCGGCTCGATCACGCGCTGGCTTGCCGAGCGAACCGGACCGACCGGCGCCGTCGTCGCCGTCGACCTCGACACCGACTGCCTCGTCGAACAGCCGGGTGTCGAAATACACCGCCACAACGTCGACGACGGCCTGCCGTCAGACGGACCCTACGACCTCATCCACGCCCGGCTGCTCCTGATGCACCTGTCGCGGCGCGAAGCGATCCTCAAGACTCTCGTCGACGCGCTCGCGCCGGGCGGGTGGCTGGTGGTCGGCGACATCAGCAGCCGCCCGCTGAAGGTGCTGTCCGCTCCGAGCCGGGCCGACGAGGTGCTGTTCGACTACGTGCAAGACGTCTCCCACAACGTCGTGGCACGCGGTCGCGGCGTCTCTTTTGAATGGGCGCACGACGTCTACGGCCACATGGTCGACGCGGGTCTGACAAACGTTCACGGCGCGGAGTTCTCCGAGACGAATGTCGGAGGCGACGACGCGTGCCGGCTCCACCGCAACTACAACTTGCAGGCGGAGTCGCTGCTGCTGGACGCCGGGCTCTCCGCCGACGAGATAGGACGCTACCGCGCGTTGCTGCTCGACCCGCGGTTCCGCGTCTGGTACTACCAGTTCGTCTGCACTCGAGGCCAAAAACCCGCGTCGCACTTACATCCAAATATAGACAATCTATGACTCCCTCTGGGATGATGCGCTCAGGACATACCCCAGATCTAGGAGCGCAGTTTCCATGTCACGACGATCCAAGCGCACGCGGTGGCTGCTGGCCGCGACCGCGGCGGGAGCGGTGCTGGCGGGCGGCGCGGCGAGCCTGCCGGCGCTGGCGGACGACTCGACACGCACCGTCAGCTATCACGGTTATGAGGTGGACGTGCCCGCGTCATGGCAGGTGGTGGATTTGGACGCCGATCCCGGTACCTGCGTCCGTTTCGACTCCCCAGCCGTCTACCTGGGCACGCCCGGGGAGGTTTCGGACTGTCCGGCCGACGTCGACGGACGCACGGCGGGGCTTGTGATCTCGCCGCTGGACGCCAAGTCCGCGGCCACGGCCACCGCCGACACCGCGACGGCCACGACCGAAACCGGGGCCGCCAACGCCGAGTCCGTCAACGACCGCATTCAGGTGGCCGTGGAGGACGCCGGGGTGCTGGTGTCGGCCGCGCACAACTCGCAGACCGAGGATCAGGTGCGCGCCGTGCTGGATTCGGCGAGGTTGGACGAAGGCGCCGAAGCCGCGAAACTGGCGTCCTTCGACACCGGGGACGCCAAGGCCGAAGCCGAGCCGATCGTGGCGCCCGGGACGTTCAACGACAAGGGTTTCGACACCTGCACCGCTCAGAGCCAGTCGACGATGGATGCCTGGCGGGAGTCGCCGTACAAGGCCGTCGGCATCTACACCAGCGGCGTCAACCGCGCGTGCGGTCAGGACCTGCTGACCCCGGATTGGGTGAGCACGCAGTACGCCAACGGCTGGCAGTTCATCGTCATCCACCACGGCCTTGAGGCGCCGTGCAACCCCCGCTACACCGAGGTGTTCTCAGAAGACCCGGCCACCGCGAGGCAGCAGGGCGTCGACGAGGCCAACGGCGCCGTCGAGGCGGCCGCGGCGCTGGGCTTCGGTCCGGGCAGCGCGATCTACGTCGACATCGAGGCTTACGACGGGTGCACCGAATCCGTGATGTCCTTCGTGTCCGGATGGGCCGAGGGGCTGAAGGAGGCCGGTTGGCTGTCGGGCATGTACTCAAGCGGCGCTTCCGGCGTGGCCGATCTGTGCGCCAACTACAACAACGACCAGTACACAATGCCCGATCACCTGTGGTTCGCCTGGTGGAACGACCAGGCCGACACCGACTCGGGCCAGTACTGCTCCAACGATTACTTCACCGACGGGCGACGCCTCCACCAGTACGTCGGCGACAACCAAGAGACCTACGGCGGAGTCACGGTCAACATCGACCGCGATTTCCTTGACGTCAAGGCCGCGGCCTGAGAAACCGTCGGGTGCTCCGCCTATGACGTTTGACGAATTGAGCCACGGCCGCTTTGAGGGCCGTGGCTCAATTCGTGTTCTAGGCGCAGCCGGCGATCGCCGACCAAGATAGTGTCGAGGCGATAGGGAAGCGAGAAAGCCGTGCCCAAAACTCCGGACCTTCCCAAGCTGCGCCGGCACTGGGACAAGCAGTCGGTCTCCTACGACAAGAAGATGGCCTTCGCCGAGCGGAAGTTCTTCGGGGACACCCGGCGGTGGGTGTGCGAGCAGGCGCGAGGCGAGGTGCTCGAGGTCGCCGTGGGCACCGGCTTGAACCTCGGCTGGTATCCGGCCGAGACGTCGTTGACCGGGATCGACCTCAGCCCGGAGATGCTGAAACTGGCGCGCCGACGCGCCGGCGAAAGCGGACACGAGGTCGACCTGAGGCTCGGCGACGCCCAGGCCCTGGAATTCGACGACGGCTCGTTCGACGCGGTGGTGTGCACGTTCTCGCTGTGCGCGGTGCCCGACGACCGCGGCGCGGTGGCCGAGATGGTCCGGGTGCTTCGCGGAGGCGGGCTGCTGCTGCTCGCCGACCACGTCGTCAGCACCTCCGCGCCGATACGGGCGCTGCAGGCGGCGATCGAGGTCGTCAGCGTCCGGGTCGGCAACGAGAACTTCCGGCGCCGCCCCATCCGCCATGTGCGAGGGGCCGGGCTCGACGTCGAAAAGCACGACCGGTTCAAGCTCGGCCTCATCGAACGCCTGGCGGCGCGCAAACCCCGGGCTTAGCCGTAAACGTCAGAAGTCGATTCGCATGACGACCCGTCGGGCGGTGGGCTGGTTGACCTCGGCGAACCCCGCCTCGGCGAACACTTCGCGGCTGCCGACGTGGAGTTCGCCCCAGGTGATCTCCACTCCCGGATGCGTGATCATCGGGTACCCCTCAAGTCCGCGAGCGCCGTGTTCGCGCGCGAAGTCGACCGTGGCGCGGGCGAGCGCGTAGGTGACGCCGCGGCGGCGGAAGCCCTTGCGCGTGACGAAACAGGTCACGGCCCACACGCTGTCGTCGGTCTTGTCCTCGTCTCGGCCGGTCCAGGGGATGCGAATGCGGCCGCCGATCAGGCGCAGGTAGGACGTCCGGGGTCCGACCGCGCACCACCCGACCGGCTCGTCGTCCAGATAGGCGACCAGGCCGCTCGTCGACTCGGCCTCGGGGTCGTCGCAACCGGTCTGCTCGCGCAGCCGCTCGGCGCGTTCTTCGAGGGTCGTCGTGCCCCAGAACCAGCCCTGGGTCTTGAAGCGCTGACACAGGCACTTGGACGAATAGTCCGCTGCGCCGAAGATCGCCTGCAGATCGTCCCATGACACTTCGTCGGCGGGGACGATCGAGAGCTGATCTTCCGTGATCGGCTCGGTCATGCCCGTCAACGTACCCAAAGCGGCGGATCCTCGCCGCCCCGCTCGCGGGTCCTTCTGCCGACAGGTAGAGTTTCGTTGAATGACTATTCAATCAATGAAGGACCGCGATGAATCGACGTGAGCAGGCGCAGCGACGTCGGGAGCAGCTGCTCGACGCGGCGCTGGAGGTTTTCGTCGCCCGTGGGATCGATCGAGCGACCATGAAGGACGTCGCCGAAGCGGCGGGAGCCGCCCCGGGCTTGCTCTACCACTACTTCGACGGCAAGGACGCGCTGGTGGCGACGCTGCTGAAGGAGCGGAGCTTTCTCCCCAAGCTCCGCAGCCAACTCTCCGGGGCGGTCGAGCGTCCCGCTGTCGCGGTGCTGCCGGAGCTGGTGCGCAACTACCGTCGGGTGCTGACCGAGAATCAGGGGTTGGTCTCCCTGTTCTTCAGCGCCAGCAGCACCAATCGACACGCCCGCACGGCGATGGGCGAATTCGTCGCCGAAGGACAGCGCCTGCTGGCCGACTATCTCGACTCGCGGGTCGCCGTGGGCGAGCTGCGCCCGCACGACACTCGGCTGTTCGCTCAAACGCTGCTGACGACGGTGGCCGCCAACCGGCACATGGGCGCCGACACCGACCCCGACCAGCTCGTCGATCTGCTCGTCAACGGCGTCGCGGCGAGAGCTTCCTGCCAATCTGACACCAAACGCAAGGAGAGTTGAGCCCAATGCGGACACAACAGAGCAAGTGCTGCGTCGTCGGCGGCGGCCCGGCCGGGATGATGCTCGGGCTGCTCCTGGCTCGGCAAGGCGTGGATGTCGTGGTGCTGGAAAAGCACGCCGACTTCCTGCGGGACTTCCGCGGCGACACGATCCACCCTTCGACGCTCGACCTCATCGACGAACTGGGCTGGCTGGAGGAGTTCCTGCGGTTGCCGCACAGCACGATGGACCGTGTCACCGTCGACGTCAAAGGCAAACCGACCACCTTCGCGGACTTTCGCAAGCTGTCCACGCGCTGTCGACACATCGTTTTCATGCCGCAGTGGGACTTCCTGGACTACCTTGCGGACAAGGCGAGTCGGTATCCGGGCTTCAAGCTGGTGCGCCGCGCCGAAGTCGACGACTTGATCGAGGAGTCGGGGCGCGTCGTCGGCGTCCGGGCGAAGACTCCCGAAGGGGCGCTTGAGGTGCGCGCCGATCTCGTGGTCGGCGCCGACGGCCGGCACTCGGCGGTGCGCGACCGGGCGGGCCTGGAGCTCGCCGCGGCGTCGGCGCCGATGGACGTGCTCTGGTTCCGACTGTCCCGTCACGCCGGCGAAACCGTTCCCTTCTTCCAGTCGCGACGCGGAAGCGTGCTGATCTGCATCGACCGCGGCGAATACTGGCAGATCGCCTATGTCATCCCGAACGGGAGCTATTCGGCGGTGCGTGAGGCGGGGCTTGACGCGTTCCGCGCGAGCATCGCCGCAAACGTTCCCGCCTTCGGCGACCGGCTTGCGGAGGTCGGCGACTGGGACGACGTCCGACTGCTCAGCGTGCGAGTCGACCGGCTGCGTCGGTGGTTCCGCCCCGGTCTGCTGTGCATCGGCGACGCCGCGCACGCGATGTCGCCCGCCGGCGGCGTCGGCATCAACCTCGCGATCCAAGACGCCGTGGCCGCCGCCAACATTCTCGGGCCCGCCTTCGGCGCGGACGGTCCGACCCTGGACGACCTGCGCCGCGTCCAGCGTCGACGCCAGCTGCCGACCCGCCTCACCCAACTGATTCAGCTACGCGCGATGCGCGGCCTGTACCCCAAGAATCTCGACGACGGCAAGCCCGAACGCACTCCCCTGGCCTTCCGGCTGTTTCGGCTGCTGCCCGCGTTGCGCCATTTGACCGGATACTTCATCGGCGTGGGCTTTAGACCCGAGCACGTCAGGCG
>JBOGDN010000379.1:0-1923 GCA_050742995.1 Stackebrandtia sp.
GGACCAGGAAGCCGCTGAAGGCGACAAGGCCTACACCTACCCGGACAACGCCGGCGAAGGCGTGACCGCGTACATCCTGGACACCGGCATCGACGTCGAGCACCCGGACTTCGGCGGCCGCGCCACCGCGGGTCACGACAGCACCGGCGAGGGCCCGGGCGACGGGCACGGTCACGGCACGCACGTGTCCGGCACCGTGGCCGGCGAGACCTTCGGTCTTGCCAAGGCCGCCAGCCTGGTCGAGGTCAAGGTCCTCGACTCGGCCGGCTCCGGCACCTACGAAGGCGTCATCGAAGGCATCGAGTGGGTCACCGAGAACCACGACGGCCCGTCCGTGGCCAACATGAGCCTCGGCGGTCCGTTCGACCAGTCCGTGAACGACGCGGTCACCGCTTCGGTCGAGTCCGGCGTGACCTACGGAATCGCGGCCGGCAACGGCAGCGGCGACGACTCCTGCAGCTACTCCCCGGGCAGCACGCCTGAGGCGATCACCGTGGCCGCCAGCAGCGAAGGCGACACGCTGGCGGACTTCTCCAGCGTCGGCGAGTGCGTCGACATCATCGCGCCCGGTGAGGACATCACCTCCTCGTGGCCCGGCGGCGGAGACAACACCATCTCCGGCACCTCGATGGCGACCCCGCACGTGGTCGGCGCGTCCGCGCTGTTCCTCGGCGCGAACCCCGACGCCGCCCCCGCCGACGTGGCGGAGGCGCTGACGGGCAACGCGCTCGACGGCGCCGTTCAGGGCGTGCCCGACGGCACGGCGAACCTGCTGCTGAACATCGGCTTCCTCAACGGCTAAGAGATCGACTCTCTTAACCTTCCGCAGAAGGCCGACGGCCGGCGATTCGTTTGCGAATCGCCGGCCGTTTTCGGTCTATTCGACGGGCCTCGAGCGGCACAGGCAGAACGGGTGCCCGGCGGGGTCGATGTAGACCATGAAGCCGTACCCCGACTCGCCGACCTGGTTCTTCTGCAGCGTCGCGCCGAGCTTCACCGCGCGACGCCCCTCGGCGTCGAAGTCGTCGACCTCGAGGTCGATGTGGACCTGCTGCGGTTTTTCCGGGTCGGGCCAGCGTGGACGCTGGTGGTCCGGGGCCTTCTGGAACGCCAGGTTAAAGCTGCCGCAGGGAACGCGGGCCCAGTCGTCGTCGCTGTCGGAGGCGACGTGGGAGCCGCTCAAGTCAGCGTAGAAGCGGGCGAGTTTCAGCGGGTCCGGACAGTCCAGGACCACGTCGGTCAATTTCAGCATGGCCATACGCTAACCGCCGCCTCCGACGGCAAAATCGGCTTTCCGTCCGCGCCGCGCGTGCACGATAAGCGGATCGCGGCGACATCCGCCCAAAAAGCGAGGCAGTCGACGGAGTTCGTCCCCCACAACCCGACCGACGGCGTCTACGCGGCCACCGACGACTACGTGCACGCCATGGAGGTCCAAGGAGCCGGCCGCCTGCTGTTCGTCTCCGGCGCCATGGGCCTCGACCCGGCCGGGAAGCCCGGGGCCGGCCCGGAGGAGCAGCTCGACCTGATCTGGTCGAACATCCGCACCATCGGCGCCTCCGCCGACATGACCGTCGACAACGTCGTTCGCCTCACCAGCTGCCTGCGAGACCCCGCCTACGCGGAGGCCGACGCCGCCGCCAGGACATCCGCGCTCGGCGGAAGGCGCGTCCCGACGACCGCGATCGCGGCCACCACGCTGGATGACGACTGGCTCGTCGAAATCGAGGTCATCGCCGCAGGGTGACGCCTCGCAAGCTCAGTCGCCGGGCGTGACGATTCCATCGTCGTCGATGCCCGCGACCAGCGCCAGCGCCGCGGCCAGCGACGGCTCGAAGGGGTCGGCGTCCGCGCGCCACTTCGCCTCGTGTTCGAGGATCACCGGTCCGGCGAACCCGGCGTCGGCCGCCGCGCGCAGCGCCG
>JBOGDN010000380.1:0-4950 GCA_050742995.1 Stackebrandtia sp.
CGCCTACGCCGGTCGCGGCGACGCGTCCGCCGCCCGCCGCTGTCGCGCGCAGGCGCTGCGGCTGTTCGACGATCTCGGCGTTCCCGAAGCCAGGCGACTGCGCGCGTTGACGTCCCCCGACCGCGACGAGATCTGACGCCGCCGCGCTGGTCACAGCCGCACCCAACGCGGAACAAACTCCCCGTCCACACCTTCGGAGGTAGCGTGCGCGCGTCGGCCAGGGCCGCATCCGCGGCCGCGTTTCCCGCCGACTTCCCGCAGCAAGAGTCCGAAAGGTACAAATGAGTCCCCGTAGAAAGATCGTCGCCGCGGCCGCGACGGCGAGCGTTCTCGCCGCCGGGCTGGCCTTCGTCGCCGCGGCGCAGGCCGAAGACGACGGCAGACCCGCCGCCGAACGCGACATCGACTGGCACCCGTGCGAGGCCAACCCCGAGGCCGAGTGCGGATCCGTCTCCGTCCCCCTGGACTGGTCTGATCCGGGCGGCGAAACCATCGACCTGGCGGTGGCCCGAATGCCCGCGACAGATCCGGACAACCGGGTCGGCTCGCTGCTGCTCAACGCGGGCGGGCCGGGAACGTCCGGTGTGGAGTTCGCGCTCAGCCAGTCCACCTCCATCACCGAAGGCATGCGCACGCACTTCGACCTCGTCGGGTTCGACCCGCGCGGCATCGCGGCCAGTCGGGGAATCCTGTGCGACCAGGACCTGGCCGCCGCGGCCAAGGCCCTGCACTACCCGAAAAGCCCTGAAGAGTTCGACGACATGCGCGCGGCCAACGTCGCCTACGGCGAATCCTGCCGGGAGCAAAGCGGCCCCGTCTTCGACGTCCTCGACACCACGGCGACCGTCCGGGACATGGACGCCATTCGCGCGGCGCTCGGCGAGGAGAAGCTGAACTTCTACGGCCTGTCCTACGGATCCCTCCTGGGGCAGCAGTACGCCGAGGCCTACCCCGAGAACGTGCGCACCCTGCTGCTCGACTCCAACATCGACCACACTTTGGACCCGTTCGAGTGGTTGACCACCTCTGCCGTCGCGCAGGAAAACCTGTTCCTGGAGTTCGGCGCCTGGTGCGACGGGGAAACCCGCTGCGCGGTGCACGACGAGGGCGCGGTCGCGCTGTGGGACCGTCTCTACCGGCAGGCCTCCGACGGCGAACTGTTCGACCCCCAGGACCCGCAGCGCGCCGTGCGGCCCGAAGAGCTGAACGAGACCCTGCAGGCGTCGTCGTACAAGACCGTCCAGTGGTGGTCGCTTGCCGAATACCTGGACGCCTTGAACACCGGAGACGCCTCGCAGGCGGCCCGGGCGCTCGACGAGCTGCCGGCCGAGCCCGGCCACGCCGAGCCGCAGTTCTTCGACGGCTTCTGGTCGACGTTCTGCCAGGACTGGGACTTCCCGCTCGGCGAAGCCGGCTACGACCAGCTCGAGTCGTGGCGCGCGACGCTGGCGTCCGACTACGCGCCGCACACCAAGTTCAACAGCCTCATGTGGGCGGACATCACCGGCTGCGTGGACTGGCCGGCGGAGATCCGCAATCCGCAGCGGGAGCCGCAGATCGACGGCGTGCCGCCGATTCTGCTCACCAACCCGGTCTACGACCCTGGCACGCCGCACGAGTGGGCGACGGGCCTCAACGGTCAGATCCCCGGATCGGCGCTTGTGACCTACGACGGCCCCGGCCACGGCGCGATTCGCGCCAGCCCGTGCGTCGCGGGATACGCCGAGAACTACCTCGTCACCGGCGAAGTGCCTCCCGAGGGCACGCACTGCCCGGCGGAGCCGGTCGGCGAGCCGGCTTAGCGCCGCGGATACCCCTAACGCCGTTGCGCCGTCCAGGCTCGCAAGCTCCTGTGCGGACAGTCGCAGCGCTCCGGCGGCCACGTTTTGGGCGAGGTGTGCGTGGTCGCCGGTGCCGGGGATGACCAGCACGTGCCGGCCGCGACCGAGGGTCCAGGCGATCTTCACCTGCGCCGGGGTCACGTCGCGGGCCTCGGCGATCGCGCGCACCGCCGAGTGGTCGGCCACGCCGCCTTGTTCTCGGCCGGCGCCGGTGACGGCGAAGTACGGAACGAACGCGATGTCCTGTTCGCCGCAGGCCCGCAGCAGCTCCTCGCCGCGATCGTCGAAATCGACGCCGTAACGGTTCTGGACGCACACCACCGGCGCGATCGCCTGGGCCTGCGCCAGGTGCGACGGCCGGATGTTGGACAGGCCCAGGTGCCGGATCAGCCCCGCGTCGCGCAGTTCGGCCAGCTTCCCGAAGTGCTCGGCCACCGACTCCAGGTTGTGCTGGCGCAGGTTGACCACGTCGAGATGGTCGCGGCCGAGTTGGCGCAGGTTCTGCTCGACTTGGCCGCGCAATTCGTCGGGGCGGGCCATCGCCCAGCCGGCTTCCGGCTTCGGGCCGACCTTGGTGGAAACGACCAGGCCGGGCGGGTACGGGTGCAGCGCCTGCTTGATGAGGTCGTTGGCCCAGTTCCCGTCCATGCGTCCCCGTTGGGTCGGGTAGAAGCCGGCGGTGTCGATGTGGTTGATTCCCAGCTCGACGGCACGCCGCAGCAGCCGGACGACCCGGTCGCGGTCGGCGGAGGCGGCAAGGTCGAAGTCGCCGGAGCCGGGCAGCCGCTTGGCGCCGAAACCGATCCGGTTGACGGTCAGGTCGCCGAGGGTCCAGGCGCCGGCCGAGGCCGCGTTGATCTCAGAAGTCTGCATTCGACGAACCTAGCCATGGCCGCTGAGCTGCGCAATCGTTCGAACGCTCGATAGGCAAAGCGCGGTGTTCCTGATAGGTTTGCAACAACGGGACAGCCGAAATTCTCGCTCGACGGCCTTGCGTCACGTCGGATGCGCGAGGCGGCGCAGGACGGCAAGCAGCTGGTCGCGGTCGGCGACGGGGGCGAAGAATTCTCGGTCCGCGGCTTCGACCGCGTCGATCGCCTCGGCGGCTACACGGGAGCCCTCGGCGGTGGCGCACAGCCGCCTGGCTCTGCTGTCGTCGACGTCGACGACGCGGGCCAGCAGATTCTTGCCTTCGAGGCGACGCACCACCTGCGAGGCCATCTTGACGTCGACGCCGGCGTGCCGGGCCAGCTCGATCTGGTTGGGCCGGTGGTCTTCGCGCTCCAGCCACCACAGGCTGGCCAGCAGCACGAACTGCACGTGGGTGAGGCCGAACGGGGCGAGGGCGGCGGCGATGTGCCGCTGCCAGAGCAAGGTGGCGTGCCACATCAGGAATCCCGGGCTGTCCTCGGGCCGCAGCGTCACGTGCCCGCCTCGGCCAGGGACGTCAAGCGGCGCATCGTCTCCGGCAGTCCGGCCGCGGCCTTGGCGCCGATCACGCGGCCCCACAGCGGGGCCAGGGCGCCGGAGATCGTCATGCGGTGCGTGATCCGGCTGCCGTCGCCGGCGGGCTCGATGTGGTGGCCGACGGTCATTTTCGCAAGCGGCAGCCTGGCGACGTTGACGAACGTGCGCTCCTCGACGACCTGGACGAACCTGAGCTTGGTCTTCGGGCCGGCGACGGGTTTGAGGACGCCGGTCGCGCCGTCGGCCATCGGGCCGTCGACTTTCACCCATTCGAGGTCGTGATCCCATCGCGTCCACTCGTCCGGATCGTAAAACTTCCACACCTGTGCGGGAGCCGCCGAGGTCAGCTCCGTGTGTTCGCACTTCCACATTCGCGCGACCCTTCCGCCATATAGTCTACGTGAAGATGATCTACGCGTAGACTATATGGCGGACAGGCGGCGTCGTCCACAGCCTTCAAAAAAGCCGTGCGCGACGGGCGGCGACGCGTTACTCCTGCTGCGGCTCGATCGACTCCACGAACTGCTCGAAGTCGCCCCCGAGCTGGCGCATCTGCTCCGGCGTCGCGGTCAGCATCAGCTGCATGATCACGCGCTTGCGGGCGTCGTCGACGTCGGGGAACGTCAAGAAGACCTGGCACTGCATCAGATCGCGCCTATGGTCGTTCATACGCACGGTCATCTCGGCCAGGCGGGTCACGCCCGGCGCGCGTTCGGTGCCGGTCTCGATTTCCTTGGAAATCTCGGCGACCTCGGCGAACTGCCGCATTGGGGCGAACACGTCGTCGGCGATGTCGCGAATCGCGACGTCGTCGTGCCGCAGATGTCCGCTGACGGTGATGTACGCGGCGAAGTCTTCGTCTCGAGAGGCGGGGTGCAGCGCGACGAACGCCGCGTCGGGCATGCCGAGATCGTCCGGCGGTCCCGGCAGCCAACCTTCGGGCAGCCGGAACTCGATGGGTATCGGCAGGGTGGATGCCATAGGTACCGTTCTACCAGTTCCACGGCATCACGTTGTTGACGGCTTTGCCCGCGTCGACGATCCCGCCGGCGACCTCGGGCACGTCGATGCTGATCGACGGGCTGATCGAGCCTCCGAGACCCCAGGACGCGCCGACCTTGCCGCCGAGCTGGAACTTGCCGTCGTCGTAGCCCAGATTGAGGCCGGCCTCCGCGCCGACGCCGGCCCTGCCGGTGACGCCGACCTTGCCGTCGACTCCGGGGGCCAGTCCCATGTCGGGCGTGGTGTAGTTGCCGCTCGCGCCGGCGAAACCGCCGATGCCGGCGTTGAGGCCGGTGGGGCCGAGCGAGAGGTTGCCGTTGCCTTCGGCGCCGAGCATGCCCGTCACGGATCCGTATTCGCCGTTTTCGCCCAGGAGGAGCTTTTCCTTCAAGCCCACGCCGCCCTCGCCGTTGAGGCCGAGCCCGTTCTCGTCCAGGGAGAATTCGCCGCTGCCCCACATGTCGAGGATGCCCGCAAGCGGCCGTTTGCCTTCGATCTCCTCGACGGCGATCCCGTCGACCTCGTCGGCCATCCGCAGGCCTTCGTCGATGAGTTCCCTTATCTGGCGGGCGAGTTCGTCGTTGCGTTCGGCGAGGCCGGGGTCGGGCACCACGGGCGTGGTCACCGTGCCGTCGGCGCC
>JBOGDN010000381.1:0-3925 GCA_050742995.1 Stackebrandtia sp.
CTGTCAGACCAACCCTGACGAGTTTCTGACTTTGTCGGCGCCGCGGGTTAGGTTTCTCGCATGGATTTGCGTCTTGCGGGGCGACGTGCCCTGGTCACCGGCAGCAGCGGCGGCATCGGGGCGGTGATCGCCGAAACCCTTGCCGCCGAGGGCTGCGGCGTGCTGATTCACGGCCGAAGCGCCGATTCGGCGGCCGGAGTGGCCGACCGAGTCCGTTCACTCGGCGCCCCCGCGGAGGTGGTGCTCGGCGACCTGACCGAACCCGGGGTCGCCGAGCGGGTCGCGGTCGCGGCCGTGGCTTTCGGCGCGCGAATTCTGGTCAACAACGCCGGGCCGCTCGCTGAGCACGATTGGGATTCCGCCGAGCCGGAAGATTGGCTGGCGGCGTTCAACGGCAATGTCGTGTCGACCGCACGGGTGACGCGCGGGCTCTTGCCGGCATTGCGGAACTCGGGGTGGGGACGTGTCGTCAACATGGGCAGCCGTGCCGTCACCACGCCGTTGCCCCACCTGGTGGAATATTCGGCGGCCAAGGCCGCGGTGGTGAACCTGACCACCAGTCTGGCCAAACAGCTGGCCGGCACCGGCGTCACCGCGAACTGTGTGAGTCCCGGGGTGATCGTGACGCCGACCATGAAGCAGCTGTTCACAGACCGCGCCGAAAAACAGGGCCGGGACGCCGACTGGGCCACGTTGGAGCCGCTGGTCGCCGCGGAATACGCGCCGAATCCGACCGGGCGGCTTGGCCGGGCCGGCGACATAGCCGACACGGTGGCCTTCCTGTCCAGCCCGGTCGCGGACTACATCAACGGGATCAACCTGCGAGTCGACGGCGGAATCACGCTGACGCCCTAGAAGTGTCGTCGCAAGCCGTCATGAGGTCTGCCGGCCAAACCGCCCCCGACCATGGAGAGTCGGGGGCGATTTCGGCCTCAAGCGAGGCGAGCTTGCCGGTCAGCTGCGTTTGTATTTCTCCCACCAGGTGAACGGCATCCGGTACTCCGACGGAGTGTTGTCGGCGGCGTGGCTGGCCAGGCCGTTTTTGCCGTAGTAATAGTCGTGCACTTGGCGCTGGGCCGGGCCGGACATGTCCGGGTCTGCCACCGCCACGGCGTGGATGTGGTAGGCAAAGCCCTGGTCGGGTGTGCGCAGCCAGGCGGCGAACCCGACGGTGCGCAGCGCCTTGACGGTCTGCCACCGCTGGGTGGCGGACATGCTGTTGACGCCGATGTCGATCACTCCGCCGCCGTCGTGCGTGCCGGCGGAGCCGGCGTTGTCGTCGGTGTACGAGCCCTGGGTGAGCGAGATGCCCCAGGAGATCTTGGCGTCGGCGGAGGCGAGCATGTTCACGGTACGGGTGTTGGTGCGTCGTCCGCCGTATGAGTCGGTGCGGGAACCGGCGCTGACCGCGTTGGACACCGTGAACCGACCCTCGCCGAGCTTGGTCAGCGAGGTTTTGCCGGGCAGGCCGTTGGCGTCGAGGCCGGCGTAGCCCAGGGACTTCTGCCAGGAGGAGTACGCCGAAATGGTCGACGTGCCGTAATGCCCGTCGACCTGGGCGGCCGCGAGCAGGCCCTTGGCGTTCAGCGCCTGCTCGACGGGTTTCACGTGCTCCCCGGCTCCGGGGGTGATGCCGGTTCCGGATTTGGGCGGGTCGACCATGGCCGCCACCAGGATCATCTCCATGTCGACCGCCGCAAGCGCGCCGACGTCGTCCTGTGCGGCCGCCGTGGCCGCCCACGCCGACGGGACGGCGACCGCCGCCGCCGTCGCCGCTGCACGGGTCAAGACCCATCGCCTTGATCTGGGCACTCGCATGCCGATTGGTTGATCGTTCATGCTTTTTCCTTTCATTCGGGCACATTCAACATTCATAAACGTCAATCAATAAAAGCTCCATACTAATCCAATTAGGACGAATCTGGTCCCGGCGGCGACGAGGAGTGAACCGGCTCCCTCTGAAGAGGGAGGTGCTGTGGCGCGGGCTGTGCGAGGATGTCGCCGTGCCTGCCGTCATGGCGTTTGCGAAGCGTCCCGCCGTCTATCTGCGTGTGGTATTTCTGCTGATCGGATCGGCGCTGGCGGCGTCGTTGGCGTTGCTGGACGGCGCCTTGATCCTCTTGGCCGGGCACAGCTGGCGAAGCGACTGGCTTGTGGTCTTGTTCGCGGTCGCCGTCGTGGTCGTGCCGCTCGTGGGACTGGGACTGCTGCCGCCGGTGCGCCCGATCGAGGCCGAGCGTCGCCTGTGGCCCGCGGCGATGGAATACATGCTCAGCGAGTTCGGCGTGTGGAGCCTGATCGAGTCCGACGACTGGGACAGCCCCCGCGAACGCGCCTTCATGCTGGACATGGCCGCCGCGGACGCGGACCGGTTGCCGCTGCCGTAGCGCCCGAGACCGCCTGCCACTCGAGCGGAATCAGCGGAGGCGTCGCCGAAAAGCGTTTGGCGGCGGCCGCCTCGAAGGCGATGATGGCTCGGTGAAGATGCACTCCGACCAGGTCGACATCACTGTGGAGACGGTCGCCGGTCTCGTCGCCGCGCAGTTTCCCCGGTGGCGCGATCTTCCGGTGCGCGCACTGACCTCGCACAGCACGGTCAACGCGCTGTTCCGTCTCGGCGAGGAGATCGTGCTTCGTTTTCCGCTGCGGCCCGGCCTCGGATCCGACCTGCGGGAGGAGCTCGTCCGCGAGCAGGACAACGCGCGCCGCGCGGCCGCGCATGTGCCGCTCGCCGTCCCCGAACCGCTCGGGCTGGGCGAGCCGGGCGAGGGCTACCCCGGCTGGTGGACGGCATACCGCTGGATATCCGGCGAGATCGCCAGCGGCCGCGGCATCGTCGGCGACTTCGAAGGGTTCGCCCGTGACCTGGCCGGATTCGTGCGGGCCTTCCACGGCATGGACGTCGGCGGTCGCACCTGGGACGGGCTCAGCCGGGGCGGCCCGTTGTCCGCCAGAGACGCCGACGTGCGCCGTGCCCTCGCCGACGGCGCCGGCCTTGCGGACGCCGCCGGGCTCGCACAAGCGTGGGCGCGCTGCCTGGACGCGCCCGGCAATCAGGCCGACGTGTGGATTCACGCCGACCTCATGCCGGGCAATCTGCTGGTGCGCGGCGGGCGGCTCGCCGCGGTCATCGACTTCGGCGCGGTGTGCGTCGGCGACCCGGCGGTAGACCTCATGCCGGCGTGGAACCTGCTGACGTCCGGGGCCCGGGAAACCTACCGGCGGGCGCTCGGCGTCGACGACGCGACGTGGGAACGCGGCCGCGGATGGGCCGTCGTGCAGGCGGCGATCGCCCTTCCGTACTACGCGGACACCAACCCCGTGATGGCCGAATCAGCCAGGCGCACCCTTGACGCCGTGCTTGAGTGACCCGCGTGCCAACCAGGTCTTGGCGGTTGTCGGAGGGTTACGCCAACCGGCCGAGTTGATCGGCGTAGTAGGTGATCCCGGCGACGTGGCAGACGACTTCGCGAATCGTCCAGGTGTCGGCGTCGGGCCGGTGGTCGAGCCGCGCGGAGTCGAGGGTGGACAGGCGAGCCTCGTACCAGGCGGCCAGACGGGTCAGTCGGCTGGTCGCCTCGTCCAGATCGGCTTCGGTGAAGCGGGCCCAGTCGCTGTCGAGGGTGAGTTTTCGGCCGTGCCACCCGTCCGGCACGGTCGGCACGTCGTTGAGGCGGCATTCGATCTCCGCCAGGTGGTCGACGAGGTGGTCGGTCGCCCGACGCAGCGCCTTGTGCGGCGTCCACACGTTGCCGTCGGCGTAGACCGGCGCGTCGTTCCAGCCCAGCCAGGTTTCCGCGACGGACAGGACTTCGCGCACAGCGGCGGGCACGAGTGCGGCGACGGGGGCGTCGCTGATTTCGGGACGTCGCGGCGTCGCCGTGTCTGCGGTGAGGTGTCTCATGGCGGCGACGGTATCGGCGGG
>JBOGDN010000382.1:0-3780 GCA_050742995.1 Stackebrandtia sp.
CGGCGGGGCCGCGGTCGTGTTGACCAAACGCGGACGCCTGGTACTCGAATGCGCCCGCCCCGGCCGACGCCGACCGGCGCGGTTCGTCGCGCCGCCGCTCGACAGCCTCGGGTGGCGGTTGGAGGACTGGAATCACGTCGGCGTGCACGTGTCGATCGACGGGTCCGGGTGGCCGGTGATCGTGTGGCGAGTCAACGGCGCGACCGCGGTCGTGTCCTATCCGATGCCGGTGTCGCTGGGCCGCGCCGCCCGCGCCGAGATCGGCTCGTGGCTTCCGATCTTCGGTGCCGCCGTCTCCCGCGCGCCTGCCGAAGCGCCATGGCTCGACGGCACCGACTGGACGGCCACGGCGATCGTCACTGGCGCCGACACCGAACTGATGTGGCCCGGCGAATTCGAATCCAAACCCGCTTGGGAGCACCTGGGTGACATCGCCGACGCCGTCGGAGCGGCCGCGCACTTCGACACAGGCGGCCGACTCGTGTTCGTCGGGCCGCCCGCGCAACCCGGTGAACCGGTGGCCGAGGTGACCACCCGCGCCGCCATCACCTCGTTGAGCATCGAGGACTCACTCGACCGCGTCCGCAACCACATCACGGTTCCCGAGCAACGCGGCAGCGTCAAACCGCCGACCAGCGGCGAACCATTGTGGTCGGATGACGAGCCGGTCAAGATCGCCTCCGGCGACACCGTCGAGCTAGTCGCCGAGTTCTCCGAGTCGTGTGTCAAGACCGACTCCGAGTTGACCGTCACCGGCGCACCCGAGCCGGGGCAGTCATGGGCGTATGCGGACTACCGCAAGGAACCGACCCCAGAGGGTGCGCGGCCGGTTCCGTCGCGACTGGTCGACGCCCGGCTCGCCGACGTCACCGCCACCGGTGCCACCGTCGCCATCGCCAACAAATCGCGGTCGCCGGTCTGGCTCACCACCCCGCCCGGCGACGACCGGATACCCGCAATCGGCGTATGCGGCTGGCACGTCAAACCGACCACCAAGAAACACACCGCTCGCGACCGCGAATCCGTCGCCGCCTACGGAGCCTTCCCCTTCGGCGACACCGAGACGAACTGGCGGCAACACGGCGGAGCAGAGCGCGCCGCGCGGCTGCTGGCCGACCTCGCCCACCCGTCCACCGTGATCACCGGCCTGTCGATCGTCGGCGACCCGAGGCTCGCCATCGGCGACGTCATCGCCGTGCGCGATCCCGACGGCACCAAGCTCGCCGGGTCCTGGGCCATCACCGGAATAGCCGACGACCACACGCCTGAGGGCGGCTACGTCCAGTCGCTCGACGTCCACCCCGCACCACAACCCACCAGTTAGGAGAATCCACGTGCCTAGCGTGCGCGAAATCTGGAAAACCAAGGGGCTCGTCAACGACCCCGACGAGGACGGCACGGCGTACAGCCCCGCCACCGCGCTCACCGACATCCTCGGCGCCGTCGAAAACCTCCCCGACGACATCGAAATCCTCAAAAGCGACCAGGCCGCCATTAGGACCGAGGTCGCCGCACTGCGCGAGGGCCTTGCCGCCGAGCTGGCCCCGGCCATCCTCGACGCCATCACCAACGCCCTATCCGACGGTCTGTCCGACGAGACCCTCGTCACCGCCGCCGAACAAGGGGTGCGGCGTGTCCTGCGTTCCATTCCCGCCGACCCATCTCTGATGGACCGCACCACTTCCACCGGCGGTGCCGACCGGAAGGCGACGCGTTGACCGACTACATGGTTTCGCTGATCCGCACGTGGGTTCCCGCCGGAATCGGCGCCGCCCTAGCCTCGGCCGCCACATACGGAGTTGAGATCACCGGGCAAGAGCAAGCCGGACTCGTCGCCGGCTTGACGGCGGCGTGCATCTCGACGTACTACGCGCTCGTCCGCGCTGGTGAGGCGCGTTTTCCATGGCTGGGCTATCTGCTCGGCACCAAACACCCGCCCGCCTACGCCAGTCCGGAGCTTGATTCCGACCTCGACGACTAATCCGCCGACGGCCCGCCCCTGGCTCCCGTGATCTCGGGAGTCTGGGGCGGGCCGGTTTCGTCGTTTCGCCGGCGCGAGGCCCACAGTCGCCGGTACTCGTCGGCCGTCAACCAAATCTCCATGTACGCACCGTAATTTTATGATGCCAACGGGTGCGTGTGTCGATCATCGAGGCGTGATGTACCGCGCGGGCACGAGCTGCCTCAGCTCTACGACCACGCGTCCGTTGACCGACGACACCACCAGGTCGCATACGCCAAGCCATCCGCCTCCCGAGCTGCGCACCCACCGCGTCAGCTGGCCCGGCACGGGATCAGCCGACACCTGCAATCCCTCCCTGCGCAGCCACCACCGGCGGTCGCCCCCCAGCGAATCGGTCAGCGTGAGCCCTATATGCACCCACACCGGCGCCGGCGCAGGCAGCACCCGGTCCACCCTAGGGTTGCCCTCGTGCTCGGCCATGATCGAACACTAGTACTAGTGATCTTCGTGCGCCCGTCCTGGGGCGAGCCCGGCACAGCTGGGTATCCGTCCCGGGGCGAGCTACCATCGACGTCCACCATGGTGACGGTCCGGAGCTGTTTCTTCCCGTGACGGCCCGGACCCGCCCCGAACCTGATTATTCCGTGACAGGTCGAGGCCGCCCGTCTGTAGCGACGCTCCCGTGCCGCCGCAGGCGGGCTTTCTCGTGTTTGGGCGGGCGGCTGGCACAATGCCTGGCATGGCCGCAGCAGAGCCGACGATTCTGGCGACGAGCATGGGCTTCGACAAGACCGGCCGCAACGCCGTCGACTGGGCCCCTGGCCCGGTGTTCCGGCTGGCTTTTGAGCTGGCGGGCGGCCCGGAGCGGCCTCGGTTGTGTTTCGTGGCCACGGCGGGCGGCGACCCCGACCGGCGCATTGCCGGATTTTATTCGGCGTTCGCCGCCTCGGATGTCCGGTGCTCGCATGTGGCGTTGTTCGAGATGCCCAACGTCGCCGACGTGGCGGCGCACTTGTTGGCGCAGGACGTGATCTGGGTCGACCGAGGCAGCCTTGTCAATTTGGTCGCTGTGTGGAGCGCTCATGGGGTGCCCGGAGTGCTTCGGGATTGCTGGCGGGCCGGTGTGGTGTTGGCCGGGGAGTCGGCCGGGAGCTTGTGTTGGCATACCGGCGGCACGACGGACAGTTTCGGGCCGAAGGTGACGGCCGCCGAGGGTTTGGGGTTCTTGCCGTTTTCCAATGCGGTGCACTTCAAGCACCGTCGTAAGGCACACACGAGGCTTATCGCCGAGGGCGCGCTTGGGGACGGTTACGCCACCGACGCCGGGGCCGGGTTGGTGTATCGCGGTGTCGAGTTGGCCGAGGTGGTCGCCGACCGCGACAACGCATACGGGTACCGGCTGGTCCGCGACGCCGGCGGCCGGGTCAGCGAGGAACGCATCGAGCCGCGTCGCCTACGTTGACGTGCCGATTCGGCGGCGTAGCGCGGTCACGTCGTCGCGGCGGGGCCATTGGTCCAGTCGTGCCAGGACTCGCCGCAGTTCGACGCGTGTGGACAGCGAGTCCATGACGTCGACGGCGTCGAGCACCTGCACGGCCAGAGCGACGGCGTGTCCCGGTTCTCCGGCGTGGGCGTAGGCGGCGGCGAGCTTGGCGGTGTTGATCGCGCCGCTTCGGGTGCTGGCCTGGGTGATCGAGGCCAGATGCGGAGTCAGCGTGGCTATCGCGTTTGCGCCGCCGCCGAGGTAGACGTCGCACGTGGCGGTGTACATCGGCATGACGTCACTGGGGTCGAGGCTGGTTTGCCCGACGCTGGTC
>JBOGDN010000383.1:0-4796 GCA_050742995.1 Stackebrandtia sp.
GTGCTGCCGCGGCCGGCGACCGGCACGCTCGGGCGCGTCGTCGGAAGCGCTCCGGTGTCGGTGACGTACGCGGCCTCCTACGAGGTTTCGCAGCCGACGCTGACGTGGACCGGGGCCGCCACCGAGCCGCCGGCCGTGGCGTGGGCCGACGCCACTCAGGAGCTTCCAGCCGTGGCACGCGAGTCGCGGCCGGAGGTCCGCGTGGAGTCCTCCCCCGCGCTGGCGGCATAAACCAGATTGGACCGGCCGGTGCGTGTACCGGTCGACGGTCAAGGGCAAGCGCGCCCGGCCGGTCCAATCTCTGTCTACTATGCTTTGGTAACTCTCACCCAGCCCCACCCCATCCGGGGGCAGACCACCCGGCAAAGCTTGGCTTCATTCCATCTGGGCGCGCGCGGCGCGTCAAGCGAATTTCACGCTGCGTCAAGGTCGCCGCGCGGCGTCGGCGACGCCTTCGCGGTAGCGGTTGGTGATGGGCAGGCGGCGGTCGCGGCCGAAGGATTTGGACGTGATCTTGGTGCCCGGAGCGGTTTGCCGGCGCTTGTATTCGGCGATGTCGACCAGGCGAAGCACCTTGTCGACGGCTGCTTCGTCGTGTCCGGCGGCGATCAGGTCGTCGCGGCCGGCGTCGCCGTCGACGTAGCCGGCCAGGATCGCGTCGAGCACCTCGTAGGGCGGCAGCGAGTCGGTGTCGACCTGGCCCGGCCGCAGCTCGGCGCTCGGCGGCTTGGAGATGACGTTCTTCGGCACCGGCTCGACCTCGCCGCGGCGGGCGGCGTCGGCGTTGCGCCAGCGCACCAGGTCGAAGACGAGGGTCTTGGGGACGTCCTTGATCGGCGCGTAGCCGCCGACGGAGTCGCCGTACAACGTGGAATAGCCCACCGCGTACTCGCTCTTGTTGCCCGGGGCCAGCACCAGGTGGCCGTGCTGATTCGACAGGGCCATCAAGATCACGCCGCGCACGCGCGACTGCAGGTTCTCCACGGCCAGGCCCGACAGCGAAAGCTGCGCCATGTAGGCGTCGACGATCGGCTGGATCGGTTCGACCAGGTAGTGGATTCCGGTGCGCTCGGCCAGCTCGGCCGCGTCGTCTTTGGAGTGCTGCGAGGAGTAACGGCTGGGCATCGACACGGCGTGGACGCGGTCGGGGCCGAGGGCGTCGGCGGCCAGCGCGGCGACGAGCGCGGAGTCCACGCCGCCGGAAAGCCCGAGCAGCACCGAGGCGAAGCCGTTCTTGTCCACATAGTCACGCAAACCGAGAACGAGGGCGCCCCACGCCTCGGCCAGGTCCTCGAGCGGCTCGGTCGGGGCGATCGCGGGCGCGGCGGCCTCCGGCTGCGGGACCGCGCTTGACAGCTCGGTGAACCCCACCGCCATGGACGCGTCGGCCACCCGCGGCGGCGGACCGGCCTGCGGCAGGTCGAGGTCGACCACGGCGAGGTCTTCGGCGAACTGCGGGCTGCGCGCGAGCAGCGTCCCGTCGGCGGTCACAACCATGGAGTCGCCGTCGAAGACCAGCTCGTCCTGGCCGCCGATGATGTTGACGTAGGCCACGGTCGCCTCGGCCTCGGCGGCGCGACGACGCACCAGCGGCAGCCGCTGCTCGTCCTTGTCGCGCTCATAGGGAGAGGCGTTGACGCTGACGACCAGCCCGACGCCGGCCTGCCGCGCCACCGCGAACGGCCCGCCCGGCTGCCACAGGTCCTCGCACACGGTGAACGCCACGTCCACGCCGCCCACGCGCACCACCCGCAGCGTGTCCCCGGAGACGAAGTACCGGTTCTCGTCGAAGACGCCGTAGTTGGGCAGGTGGTGTTTGAAGTACCGGGTCACGCAGCGTCCTTCGTGGAGGACGGCGAGGGCGTCGCGGGGACCGGCGGTCGCGTCGGCGTCGGCGCCGAGCCGGGCGGGCCCGTCGGCGTCCAGATACCCGACCGCGACCACGACGTGCCCCAGCCCGGCTTCGGCCAGCTCGGCGGCCAGCCGCTCTACGCACTCTCGACTGGCCCGCACGAAGGTCTCGCGGAACACCAGGTCTTCTACCGGGTACCCGGTCAGCATCATCTCCCCGAAGGCGACCAAATGCGCGCCGGCCTCGGCGGCGCGGCGCGTGCGCTCCACGACGACGGCGGCGTTGCCGTCCAGGTCGCCCACGGTGGTGTTGGTCTGGGCAAGTGCGATGCGCAGTGTCGGCATGCCGCCATTGTCTCTATCGCTTGAGGCGGTATCGCAGCCAGACCAGGCCGTCGTCCCACTTCTTCACGCCGACGAGGGCGAGCTCGCCGGCGGGGGCGGGGGCGGAACCGTGCCACCGGCGATCGCCCCGCGCGCCGGCCAGGAGGGGATGGACGAGGAGACTGACTTCGTCGAGCAGGCCCGCGCGCAGCAGCGCCCCGATCAGCGCTCCGCCGCTGTCCACGCGCACCGTGGCGTGACTTTGGCCGAGGCTGCGCAGCGCGGCGGCCAGATCGACGCGCTCCTCGCCGACGACCAGCTCCCGCACCGATCGGTCCGCGGGCCGCGCGGGAGTCGCCGCCGCGTGCAGCGCCAGCACGTCCGACCAGTGCCCGACGTCGCGCAGCGCCTCCCACTGTCGGACGCGTCCTCCCCCGTCGACGACGGCCAGCAGCGGTCCGTCGGCGGCGGGTCCCGGACGAGGAGCTTCGGCAAGCGCCGGCTCTTGGGCGAGGATCGTGTCGGACCCGGCCAAGGTGACGTCCTCCCGCCAGGTGGCGGCCAGCTCGTAGAACCGGCCCAGGTCCGGCGCGAAGCCCGTGGTCGCTCCCTCTGCGGAGACGGCTACGTGCGCCACCACGTAGGGACGCCCCTGAATCGCGTCTGTCGTCATGGCGCCGAACCTAAAACGCGCTTGTGACAAAGACGGGGTTCAGCCGACGGCGAGGACGGCGATGCGGCCGTCGGGGCCGGAGGCCCAGCAGGAGAAGCCGCTGGTGCATTCGACGGCGTCGAAGGGGCCGTCGTCGAAGCCGCGCCAGGTGCGTCCGCCGTCGAGGGTGACGTCGCTGCCGGTGGGGCCCACGGCGATCGCGATCGGGCCGGCCAAGAAGCTGACGCCGGAGCGGTAGTGGCCGCTCGGGCGTTTCGACAGGGTCGTCTCGGCGGGGCCGCGTGTGGTGTACGCCAGGGCGTCTACGGCCGAGTCCGGGGTGGTGTAGTCGCCGCCGACGAGGATTCCGTGGCGAGCGTCCCTGAAGTCGGCGGCGTAGATGCCGGCGGATTCGCCGGCGGCCATCGGGGTGTCGTAGGCGGTCCAGGTCTGGCCGCGGTCGGGGGTGTGCAGCAGCCGCGCGGCGCCGCCTCCGGTGACCTGGAAGGCGTTGTTCGCGTCGGCGGCGACGAGGCACTGTCCGCTTGCGGCGAAGCCGAACTCGCCTTCGACGGCTTCTGGCGACTGCTCGTGCGGGAGGATCTGCCAGCTGTGGCCGCCGTCGTCGGTGAGAATGAAGCGGATTCTGCCGTCGACGGGGTCGCTCATGGCGATGCCGTGCTGCTCGTCGAAGAACGCCATGCAGTCGTAGAAGGCTTCGGCTTCTTCGTTGACGAAGCTGTTGTGCCAGGTGGCCCCGCCGTCTTCGGTGACGAAGACGCGGGAGTCCTCGCCTTCGCCGATCGTCAGGGCCACGGCGCGTTTGGCGTCGAATGCTTCGATGTCGCGGAACTCAAGCCCCTCGGCGTCGGCCGGGGACACGTCCTGCCAGGAGCCGCCGCCGTCGTCGGTGCGCAAGACGACGCCGCCGGCGCCGGCCGCCCACGCGATCCGCGAGTCGACTGGGGACAGGCCGCGGAACTGGTTGTCCACGCCGGTGTCGGTGAGCTTCCACGCCAGCGGCATCGACTCGGCGGCGGGCTCCGCCTGGGACGATCCGGACATGCCGACCAGGGCTATCGAGGCTATGGACAAGACGGTCGCGGGCACGACGAACCGTTGAAGTTTCCTCATCGGCACACCATATCAACGGGACTCGATGTCAAAGGGATGCTCAGGCCGCGCCCGAGCTGCTCTTGGCGCCGGCGGTGCGGCGCAGCCACATGGCGACCAGCTCCAGGAACATCACCACGCCGAACACGATGAGCGTGACGAGCGTGACGACCTCCCACTGGCCGACTCGGGAGGCTTCGAGTATGTAGAAGCCGAGGCTGGGGACGCCCACGATGCCAAGCAGCGTTCCAAGGCGGAAGTTGACGTCCAGCTGGTACATCAGGTGCCCGACGAACGCCGGCAGCGCCTGCGGCAGCGTCGCGGAGAAGAACACCTGGACGCGACTGGCGCCGGTGGCGCGCAGCGCCTGTTCCACGCCGGGATCGACCTCTTCGACGGAGTCGGCCACCAGCTTGCCGAGCAGGCCGATGGAGCCGATCGCCAACGCGATGGTCCCGGCCACCGCGCCGAGCCCGACCATCACGATGAAGACGATCGCCAGGACGATCTCGGGGACGCCGCGCACGGACACGATGTACAGCCGCAGCCCGGAGGCGACGATCGAGTTGGGCGCGACGTTGCGCGCGGCCAGGACGCCGACCGGCAGCGCCAGGATCGCGCCGAGGACGGTGGCGCCGAAGGCCACCTGGGCGGTAAGGAACAGCGCGTCGAGGATCACCGACCATTCCAGTTCGCCGGTGCCCGGCGGCCACAGCCGCTGCGCCATGTCCAGGGCGCGGTCGCTGGTGATCTTGAAGCCGGACAGCACCTCCACGATCGAGGCGAGCACGATCGCCGCGGCCAGAAGCATGCCGAACAGTCGGAATCGCCTGGCCGCGGTCCACGGCGCCCCCAC
>JBOGDN010000384.1:0-2954 GCA_050742995.1 Stackebrandtia sp.
GTCTCTTAGCGTGCGATCGGACGGCGCGCGCCTCAGCGACGAGCGGCGGCCCGACTTGGCGCGGTCTCCTCGGGCTTGTCGGCGACGGCCCGGTGCAGGTATTCGGTGGTGAAGCGCTGCGACTCGACCATGGCCTCGGTCGGTCGGGTGAACAGGCTGACGGCGATGTAGATCAGCGTCCCGGCGACCAGGGACCACATGCCGGGGGTGACGCCGAGGTCGAACGGGTTCTCCCACAGCGGCTTTTCCCACCACACCGCGGTCGTGGCGAACAGGACGGCGAGGCCGGCGAGGGTCGACGTGATGGCGCCGGCGGCGGTGCCGCGCTTCCAGTACAGCGCCCCGAACGTCGCCGGCGCCAGCAGCGCGATGCCGGTGAGCGTTATGGCCAGCAGGTCGATGAGCAGCTTGTCGTCGGTGATGACGAAGATGTACGCGGCGACGCCGAGCGCCAGGTGCGTGGCGTAGGTGAACCGCTTGGTGCGCACCGGGTCGCGGGATTTGTCGATGTACTTCTGGTAGCCGTCGACGGCGAGGGTGGCGCTGACGGCGTGGATCTGCGAGTCGGCTGTGGACATCGCCGCGGCGAAACCGCCGCTGAGCGCGATCGCGCCGAGGACCACCGGCAGGTTGCTCCACAGCAGGTCCACGAAGATCTGGTCGGGCTCCGCGGCGCCGGGCTGCAGCAGTCCGACGGCGGCCACGCCGGGGACGAACATGTAGATCGTCACCAGGTAGACGGCGCCGCCAAGCGACGACCACTTCAGCACCCGCAGCGAGCGGGCGGCGAAGATTCGTGTCACGATCTGCGGCAGCAGCAGCAGGCCGAGGGTGAACGGAATCCACAGCGTGAGCCAGTAGGTCGGGGTGATGGTGCCGGCCGGGCCGGGCAGCGTGAACCACTCGGGCAGCTGCTCGTTGAGCCGCTCGAAGGCGTTCGTGAAGCTGCCCTGCTCCTCGCGCACGACGTACAGGCCGCCGGCGAAGATGACCACGTACATCATCACGCCCTGCAGCGTGTCGGTCCAGGCCACCGCCCGAAGACCGCCCGCGATGACGTAGACGACCATGACCACGAGCATCACCGCGGCGCCGGCGGCGAACGAGACGCGGCCGTTGGTCATGGTCTCGAAGATGTAGCCGGAGCCGGTGAGCTGAATGGCCACATACGGCGCGGTGAAGAAGGTGTGCACCAGCGCGGTGATCAGACCGATGGCTCGGCTGTCGTAGGCGTGCGACAGGTAGTCGCCGAGGGTCATGAAGTTGTATCGCTTGCCGAGCAGCCACAGCCGCTTTCCCACCTGCCAGAAGAGGAACGCCGGCGGGATGAGGTATAGCGAGTTGATCCAGAATCCGACGCCGTCGTTGTAGGCGAAGCCGACGATGCCGGTGAAGGCGTAGGCGCTGTGGAACGTGGCCGCGTACGTCAAGGTCAGGACGAAGACTCCGAAATTGCGGCCGCCGACCATGTGGTCTTCGAGGGTGTGGTCGGAGGCGCCGAAGCTGCGATATCCGATGTAAAGGACGAGTCCCAGATAGACGACGAGGACCAGGACGCCCCACATCCAATCCTGCATGTCAGCTGTCCCGCCAGTCTCGTTTGGGCAATTGGGTGACTTCTTGTTCAAGTCGGTGGGAGCGCCAGCTGGGCAGCCAGAGCGCGAACACGAGCAGAAGCACGAGCATGACGCCGTACCACAGCTGCAGCCACAGCCAGACGGTCGGCAGTCCGAGCGTGATGGGGTTGTCGACCGAGTAGTCGCTGACCTCTACGATCACGGGTGGGTTGGTCATGATGAACGGCACCGCCAACGACGCGAAGACCACAATGGTGTCGCGTCGCAGGCGTCGCTTAGCCGAAAGCATGAGGGGAGGCTACACCGTTCGGCCACCCGATGGCTGCAGGGTGTCTATATATTTAAGGTTCCGTTTTAAGCCTGCTCAAGGCGCGAATTTCACTCGGAATCTCCTCTGTGTCTAGGAAATTCTCCGCTCAGTTCTCAGTGCACTCGAATGGGGCGCGGCGGCGCGTCGCGCGCTGTGTCGGCGCGCGTGCGGCGCTTGAACGTCGCGAATTCCCCGCAAGTGGAAAATGCCCAGCTCAGTCTGGTTCGTGCCCGAATCGGGCGGATTGAATTCCCCTGTCATAGACGCGGCGTGACTGGTGCTTCGGCGTAGTGTCAGGTATTGCAGTAAGGTGAGCATTTGCGAACATTCGGCCGGTACGGCAGAGCCGGACGGATTGTCGTCATCCGAAGACGAAAAACCCTGACACTAAGGGAGATGCATCGTGCTGCTGGCCGACGACTGCTGGTTGGTCGCGCATGACGCCACGACAGGGCGAGCGCTGTTGCCTCCACGTCTGCTTGGAGTGGCTGCCGCCGCCGGACTCCTCGCCGAACTGCTGCATTCTCGGGTCATCGCCATCAGTTCGAACCGTCCAGTCGTCGTCAGTCGCACGCCGCCGCCCGATCAATTGCAGCGCACCACGGCCGAGCAGCTCGCGCGCGAGAAGCATCCGATCGAAACCTGGCTGCGCTACCTCGCCCGCAGCGCCGATCAGGACGTCGCGCATCGACTCATCGAGCGCGGTCTCATCGAAGAGCGTCAAACCCGATCATTTCTGGGAAAGACGAAGCACCATTACGTGCCGACGAACTCAAGCGACGCGTCATGGCCCGGCATACGCGTCGCCTCGCTGCTGACGAAGAACCAGCCGGTGGAGTTCTACGACCAGCTCATCATCGGATGGATCGACGCGTCGGGACTGACCCGGCACGTGCTGTGGGACGACCCCGAGCACCACGGAAGGCGCTATCTCGAGCACGTCGTGTCGTATCTGCCGGCCGAGTTTCGAGGCCTGTTCGCCAAGACCAACGCCATCATGAACGAGATCATGCTGTCCAATCGATAGCCGCGGCGTTTCATCGCGTTTCCGCTCGGCGTCCGCACTC
>JBOGDN010000385.1:0-6953 GCA_050742995.1 Stackebrandtia sp.
GCTGCGCCATGGTCGCCTCGGGCACCAGGTAGGCCTGGGCGATCTGGCGGGTGGTCAGCCCGCCGACGGCGCGCAGCGTGAGCGCGACCGCGGACGACGGCGTCAGCGACGGGTGGGCGCACAGGAAATAGAGCTGGAGCGTGTCGTCTGCCGTGGGTGCGGGCCCGGGCGCCGGCTCGTCGTCGACGAGGTCCTCACGCCGGCGGCGGGCGGCGTCGGAGCGGGTCGCGTCGAGGAACCGGCGCCAGGCCACAGTGACCAGCCAGCCCTTCGCGTCCCGCGGCGGGTCGGCCGGCCAGACGCGGACCGCCTCGACCAGCGCGTCCTGTACAGCGTCCTCTGCCGCCGCGAAGTCGGCGCCGCGGCGGCAGAGGATCCCGAGCACGCTCGGCGTGAGGCTCCGAAGCAGGACCTCGTTCATCCGAGAGGTCATTCCGTGATGGTAGGCGGCTCGGTCAGGAACGGACGCACCTCGAGCCACTCGTGGATCGGCTCGCCGCCCGCCCCAGGGGCGGCCGACAATTCCCCGGCCAGCTCGAGCGCGCGCTCGTATGTGTCGACGTCGATCACCATCCAACCGGCGATGAGGTCCTTGGTCTCGGCGAACGGGCCGTCGGTGACGGGCGGGCGACCCTCGCCGTCGTAGCGGACGAACGTCCCCTCCGGGGCGAGCGCCTGGCCGTCGACGAACTCTCCGGTTCCCTCGAGCCGGGTCGCGAAGTCGCGCATGTACTGCACGTGGGCCGAGATCTCCTCCGGCGTCCACTGGTCCATCGGCACGTCGTTGACCGCAGCCGGGGCGCCGCGGTAGTGCTTGAGCAGCAAGTACTTAGCCATTGTGTTTCTCCTTGGTGCTGTGCGGCCCATTTTGGTCGCGTTCACTGCGGGGACGGAGCCAGTCCCGGGTTCTCGACATCGCCGGCCGAATTTTTTTGGGAACTCGTAGGTTCATCAGACAGTCCCTCATAAGTTGGCGCCGCTGGGGTTGCGGGGGCGTTTCGGGTGGCTTGACAGGGGCGGCGTCGGGGCTGCATGATTCCTAGTTATCAGATGGGAATATTAGGTAATTGGCCGGAGGGCGCGTCGTGAACGTCTCCGTGAGAACGGACTATGCGCTGCACGCCATGGTCATGTTGGCCGAACGCGACCCCGAGTTGGTCAAGGCGGAGGAGCTGGCCGTCTCGCCGGTCACGTGATGGGGCTGCGCGGCATAGGGCTGTACCGGCACGTGATCCTCCCCGCCTCGCTTCCGTCCTTCGTGTCCGGACTCAAGCAGGGCTGGGCGTTCGCCTGGCGCAGTCTGATGGCCGGAGAGCTGCTGGTGATCGTCCCCGGCGCCCTGTCGATCGGGGTTCGGCTGCAAGGCGCCCGCGAATTCAACGACGCGCCCCTGCTGCTGGCTTATCTCATCGTGGTGTTGGTCGTCGGCATTGTCGTGGACGTGCTGTTCAACTCGGCCGACAACGCGCTGCGCCGCAGGTGGAGCATGAACGGCGACAGGTGAGGACGCCAGACGTCAGCGACGCTTCCGGGTGTCGTTCGAGCCTTTTTCCTATCGGATAAGTAGGATATACTCTCGTCATGACATTCAGTCGCGTCGTCGAGAGCGGGGAACCGCTGACGACGCGACGTCATGTCGATTTCAAGCGCATCTGCAGCGCGCTCTGTCGCTAGCGCGGCCGCCGTCGCCCCGCGCGCCGTTCGCGAAGGCGGTCCCGCGTGTCCTCAGTCGGATTCCGGAGAGTTCTCCCCACCTGCAAGGAGCGTCAGCATGTCCACAGCCGTCCAGTCAACGCCGCCGCTTTCGGCTCGACCCGAGACCGAGTCGGGCCGGGAAGACCCGGCGCAGCTGACGGTCGTCGTCGAGTTCCCCGGCCCCGCCGAAGTCCTGGGCGAGCGGATGCTCGCCGTCCTCGCCGCTCTCAAAGACGTGGTGGGCGTCGGCGGCACGGTCGCGGTGTCGCCGGAGCGGTCGGGCCCGGTCGGTCTGACGCCCGGCGCCGGCCGCCCCGGACCGCCCCGGCGCCGCGAGGCCGACGACGGTCGCATCAGGATCTATCCGCACGCCAGGATGGTGCGGCGCGGCCGCACGAAGCTGCGATTCAGCTGCCGCGAGTTCGAGCTGCTGCACTTCTTCGCCTCGCATCCGAGCCGGGTGTTCACTCGCGAAAAGCTGCTGCGCATGGTGTGGGGCGAAGACGGCGTCGGCCTCAGCAGCCGCACGGTGGACGTCTACGTGCGACGGCTGCGCGCCAGGCTTGCCGACCACGCCGGCGAGCTGGTCACCGTCCGCGGCGTCGGATACCGGCTCGACGTCGGCGACGGCGTGCTCGTGGTCGACTCCCCGGCGGCCTGAGCTTTCACGCCGCAACAGATGCGTCTACGCGGAATGAGCACTATTAGTGGCGTATGTCACGCAATGTGGCGAGGTTCGGGCGGCGTCGCAAGGGCATGAGCGCTGTGATCCCCCAGCCGTCCTGGGCGCCGCCGGCCCCGGCCGTACTTGACCTGTCGGTCGTCGTCCCGGTGTACAACGAGCGCCGCCGGTTGTGCGCGACCCTGCGCGAGATCTGCGGTCATCTGCGCGCCACGACGCCGGGCTGGGAGGTCATCGTGGTGGACGACGGATCGGCCGACGGCTCCGGCGAGCTCGCCGAGCGAATCGCCGCCGCCTGCCCGGCCGTGCGGGTGCTGCGCACTCCGGTCAACCGCGGCAAGGGGCACGCGGTGCGTCGCGGGGTGCTGGCCTCTCGGGGTCGCCTGGTGCTGTTCTGCGACGCCGACCTGGCCACGCCCATCGCCGAGCTGGACCGGCTGCGCGAGCGCGTCGCCGCCGGCTTCGACGTCGCCGTCGGATCCCGCGCCGACGAGTCCTCCCGCATCGAGGTGCGGCAGCCCGCACTGCGCGAAGTGCTGGGGCGGTGGGGGAACCGCGTGATCCGCGCCGCGGCCGTGCCCGGCATCCGCGACACCCAGTGCGGATTCAAACTCTTCGACGGCGACAAGGCCCGGCGGGTCTTCCGGCACGCCCACATCGACGGCTGGGGCTTTGACGTCGAGGTGCTGTACCTGTACGCGCGGCACGGCTGGTCCGTGGCCGAGGTGCCGGTGCGGTGGGCGCACCGACCCGGATCCAAACTGCGACCCCACCACTATCTGCGCACCCTCGCCGACTTGATCCGGCTGCGGCTGCGGCACCGGAAGGCGTGCCGACTGTGACCGCGACGCTGGAGGCGGCGCCCCTGACCGTCCCCGAGACCCGCCGCCGCAGGGGCGCCGCGCTTATCGTCCCGGCGATCTACGTCGTCGCGTCCGTCGTGCTGTACGCGGGACTGTGGGCCGATCCGGCCGGGCACTACCTGGCGGACAGCGGACAGGATCAGCACCAGTGGGAGTGGTTCTTCGCGGTCACCGCCAAGGCCGTGACCGAACTGGACAATCCACTGTTCACCGCTTTGCAGAATTACCCGCTCGGCGTGAACCTGATGGCCAACACCACCATGCTGGCCGTGTCGGCGCCGCTGACCCCGGTGACGCTGCTGTTCGGCCCCGAGGTCACCTGGGTGCTGGTGCTGAACGCGAGCCTGGCGGCCAACGCCGTCGCCTGGTACTGGCTGCTGCACCGCCGGTTGGGGCGCTCCCGGCTGGCCGCGGGAGTGGGCGGCGCCTTCTGCGCCTTCGCGCCGCCGGTGATCACCCACGCGCACGCCCACCCGAACTTCACGGCGCTGTTTGTGCTGCCGTTCATCGTCGCGCAGCTGATCCGGCTGTGGAACGGCGACCGGCCGGTGCGCAGCGGCGTCGTACTCGGGCTGCTGACGGCATACCAGATCTTCGTCGGCGAAGAGGTGCTGCTGTTGTTCGCCACCGGTGCGGTGATCTTCGCGATCGCCTACGCGGCGTCGCGGCCCCGCGACGCCCGAGCCGCGATCCGGCCGCTTGGCGCCGGGCTCGGGGTGGGCGCCGCCGTGGCGCTGGTCCTCGTGGGCTTTCCGCTGTACTGGCAGTTCTTCGGTCCGCAGAGCTACTCCGGGCTGCTGCACGGCAACGCCGGCAACGACCTGGCTGCCCTGACGAGCTTCGCGGCCCGCTCGCTGGCCGGAAGCCGGGAGGCCGCCGGGATGCTGGCCTCTCCCACCGAGCAGAACTCCTTCTTCGGGTGGCCGCTGGCCGTCTTCGTGGTCGCGGCGTCCGCGGCGCTGTGGCGGGTGGCGGCCGCACGGGCGCTGTCCGTGCTGATCCTGGTCGCCACGCTGCTGTCGCTTGGCTCGTATCTGGTGGTGAACGGCAGGGAAACCGCGATCCCCGGCCCGTGGCTGCTGTTCTCCGGACTGCCGCTGTACGAGTCGGTGCTGGAATCCCGGCTCACCATGATCTGCGTCCCGGCGATCGGAATCCTGCTGGCGCTGGTCATCGACCGGATGCGGCTGCACGTCGGGCTGCCCTACTGGCAGCGCACCCCACGTCTTTTGTGGACGGGAGCGCTGCTGGCCGTGCTGCTTCCGTTGGCGCCGACGCCCTTCACGGTCACCGAACGCGACGCGACGCCGGAGTTCTTCACCCAGGGCATGTGGCGCGAATACGTCCCCGAGGGCGGAACGCTGGTCACGGTGCCGGTGCCCGACGCCGGCGACGCCACGGCGTTGCACTGGCAGGTACGCTCGGGGCTCGGTTTCGCGGTGCCGGAAGGGTATTTCATCGGACCGGCCGGACCAAAACGCGACGGCGTCTACGGCGCGGTGGCACGTCCCACCACGATGCTGCTGCGCGAGGCCCGCGACACCGGCCAGGTTCCCGACATCGCCGACGCCGAACAGCGGCAGGCCTGCGCCGACCTGCGGTACTGGGGGGCCGACGCGGTGGTGCTCGGGCCGCACCCCCGCGAGATCGCACTGCGCTCCACGGTCGAGCGGCTGCTGGGTCCGGGTGAATGGACCGGCGGCGTGTGGGTGTGGACGGTGGAGTGCCGATGACGCAGAGCCTGACCGGAAGCACACGGGTGTTCTGGCCACAAGCGATGGACGGGAGGGGCGTGCACGCCGATCAGGAGCGGGACTACGTCGAGTACGTTACGGCCCAGCTGCCGGCGCTGCATCGCATCGCGCGGCTGCTGTGCCGGGATCCGCATCGCGCCGAAGACGTCGTGCAGAACACCATCACGCGGCTGTACATACACTGGAGACGCGCCAGCGCCGCCGCGAATCTCGACGCCTACGTGCGCACCATGCTGGTCCGCGCCTTCCTCAGCGAACAACGGCTTGCCTGGGCGCGAGTGCGGCTGTTCGGCTCGCCGCAGGAGATCCCCGGGCTGCCGTCGTCCCAGGCGCCCGACGTCGAGACGCGGGAGCTGGTGCGCGTGGCGCTCAGCCGGGTGGCGCCGAAGCAGCGCGTGGTGCTGGTGCTGCGCTTCCTGTGCGACCTGCCGGTGACGGAGGTGGCCGAGATTCTCGGTTGCGCGCCCGGCAACGTCACGAGCCTCACCGCGCAGGGACTGAAGCGGCTGCGCGCCCTGCTTGGCCACCGGACGGTCGCCGCGCTGGAAGGAGGTGACCGGAGTGAACGACGCTGACCGCGACGCCGCCCGGCTGCTACGGCCGTTGCGGGACTTGGAAACCGGAGCACCGTCCGGCGTGAACGTTGCCCGCGCGATGCGGTCGGGACGCCGGTCGATGCTGGCCCGCCGGGCGGCCGGCACCGTGGCCTGCGTCTTGGCGGTGATCGGCCTGGCGACCACGGCGACTCTGATCCGCCACGCTCCCGCGCCTCCGGCGGCCTCGAGTTTCGACGTCACGGTGCAGGGGTTCGAGGTGGGTTCGGCCGGCGGCTTCACGCCGCTGACCTACGAGACCGGGCAGTACCGGCAACGCGTCGAGCTGGGCCCGGAGGATCCCGCGGAGCTCGGCGGCAGCGACGCCGTGATCACCATGTACGCCAAAGGCCACCTGCCCGACGACTGGCGTCCGTCCGGGCAGGAGGCTCCCGACGTGAACGGCGGGCAGGCCCGCTGGCTGGACGAGCCGGTGATCCGCGACGGCGCCGTCGAGATGGCCTGGGAGTGGGCACCGGACACGTGGGCCTTCGTCTCGCTCACCGGTCCGGCGGCGGGGCGGGACCGGGCGCACACCGTGGCGCTCGGTGTCACCCCAGGTGCGGACGTGCAGGTCGACACCCCCGCCGTCCTGCCCGAGGGCGCCCTGGAAGACGCGCAGGTGACCGGCACGGTGGTCTCCATCGGGCACCGCGAACGCGCCAGCCGCGTCATCGCGGTGCGCTACGGCGTGGACGACGGCTGGGTCGACGTGGGGGTGCGGCAGCCGGGCCCTCACGAGGGAGAAGTCACCACTGTGGATGGCCGCGATGTGCTGCTTGAGCCCACACGGGTGACCTTCCTCGACGACCCCGGACTGTTCCTCGAGGTCAGCGACGAGGGCGTCCTCGAGCGGATCGGCGGGGCGGACGGCCTGCTGCGGCTCGCCGGCGAGGCCGTGCTGGACGAGGATTTCGAGTGGTCGCCGAAGCCGCCGCTGTCGTCCGCGTCCCCCTCGCCGTCGGAGGGCGGATCCTCTTCCGGCAGCGAGTCGCCGACGGGCGACCCGACGCCGACCTGAACCTTGTCGAGCGCGTCGGGAGCGTCCGTCGGCGCCACAGGTCAGTTGTCGCCGACCTGATCAGCAGTCCCGACGGTTGACCGGGGCCGCGAGGTGCGACGTAGTGTGGCGGCCGTTCCGGCCAGGGTCAGGGCCAGGCACAGCCAGGCGAACCAGTCGCCGAGGCTGGTATAGACGGTGGAGCCGGGTCCTTCGGGGACCACGGCGACGACCTCGGTGAAGCCCTCGCCGCGGCCGGATTGTTCCTCGGCAAGCACACGGCCATAGCCGTCTGCGACGGTCAGGGTGCCGGTGCGGGAGGCCCAGACCATGGCGAAGCCGTGCTCGACTGAGCGGTACACCGCG
>JBOGDN010000386.1:0-6150 GCA_050742995.1 Stackebrandtia sp.
GCGCATGGCCGAGCTGCTGCGCGAGGCCCTGGCGCCGCCGCCGCGCCAGCGCCGCCCCACCAAGCCGAGCAAGCGGGCGAAACAGCGGCGAATCGACGCCAAGCGTCGCCGGGGCGATTTGAAACGCAACCGCCGCTCCACCGACGACTGAGCGGCGCGCGCGTGTCCCAGGCGCGGTCTACCGTGGCGTTGATGAACGACATGAACTACTACGACACGCTGATCACCGCGGCCGAGGACTGCCCGGTCGACCACGGCGTCGTGCCCGCGCCTCGCGGCGGGAAGAAGACCGTCGCGGTGATGCAGTACGAGATGCTCGCCGAAAGCCCGCACGTCTACACGCAGGAAGACGTGCTCTTCGACGTCTGGCTGGCGCGTCAAGACCTCGCCGAGGTCTCCAACGACGAACGCCGGCGGCTGCGGGCGGAGTTTTTCGCCAAGCCGCAGGCGTGTCTGCGCGCGTCCCCGCTGCCGAAGAAGCACGGTTGGGGTCTGCTGTTCGACCCCGAGGGCCGCGTCGCGCTGTGCGCAGCGGACTCGCCGCGCTACCGTGATCTCGTCGGCGGCGCCGAGCCGGACGTGAAGCTGCTGCCGGCCATGCGCTCCAAGCGCGCTTAAACGCACGAAAATAGGCAAGGAGTGTATTCATTTCCTTGCCGTTTTCACTTTATATCACACCGCCTTCCATATAAGGCACACCGGGGGCCTTATCGCAGTCCTCGGTTGCTGCACAATCGCTGGTCAAAGGCAGAGACTCTGCGAAATGGGAGGCATGAGATGCGTGTATTGCTGTCGACTTGGGGATCACGCGGGGACGTCGAACCGGTGGTGGGACTCGCGGCGGAATTGCGGGCGCTCGGCGCGGAGGTGCGGGTGTGCGCACCTCCGGACGAGGAGTTCGCAACGCTGCTGGCCGGTGTCGGCGTGCCGCTGACGCCGCTCGGCCCGACAGTTCGCTCGGTGGTGGCCGGAGAGAGGCCGCCTACGGCGAAGGACGCGTTCTGGCTCGCGCCCGAGCTGGTCGCCGCGCGATTCGACACGCTCGCCGCGGCGGCCGACGGATGTGACGCGCTGCTGGCGACCGGCCTGATGCCGGCTGGTGCACGGGATGTGGCCGAGAAGTTGGGCATCCGTTACGTGCTCGCCTGCTTCCATACCCTCGGACTGCCGTCGCCGCACTTTCGTCCGGGGACGCGTCCGGGCGCACCGTCCCCGGACGACGAAACCGACAACAAGGTGCTGTGGGAGCAGGACGCACAGCGGGTGAACGCGTTGTACGGCGAGGCGCTCAACAGCCACCGGGCGGCGATCGGCCTGCCGCCGGTCGACAACGTCCGCGATCACGTCTTCGGCGACCAGCCGTGGCTGGCGGCAGACCCGATCTTGTGGCCGTGGCAGCAGGGCATGACGGACCTCGACCTGGTGCAGACCGGGGCGTGGATCCTGCCCGACGACCGCCCGCTGTCGGCCGAGTTGGAGGCGTTCCTGGACGTCGGCGAACCGCCTGTGTACGTGGGCTTCGGCAGCATGGCCGCGTACACCCCGAAGGACATGGCCCAGGTGGCCGTCGAGGCGGTCCGTGCGCAAGGCCGACGGGTACTTCTCGCCCGCGGCTGGGCCGATCTTGCACTGACCGACGACCGACACGACTGCTTCGTCGTCGGCGAGGTCAACCAACAGGCGCTGTTTCCCCGAGTGGCCGCCGTAGTGCACCACGGCGGCGCGGGCACCACGACGACGGCCGCCCGAGCCGGCACGCCTCAGGTGGTGGTGCCCCATATCGCGGACCAGCCTCGCTGGGCCGCCCGAGTGGCTGAGCTGGGCATCGGCGCGGCTCACGACGGCACAGACCACGGCAAGACGACCCCCGGCCTCGAGTCCCTGTCGGCCGCGCTCGCAACGGCCCTTGCCCCCCAGATCCGCGCGCGTGCGACCGCCGTGGCCGGCACGATCCGCACCGACGGAGCGACAGTCGCCGCGAAACTGCTGCTCGATCGGAGCTGATGACGTGAGCCCCCTGACCGCCGGCGCGTTTGCCCTTCCGGACGACCTCAGCGCCAAGGCCGACCCGAAGCTGATCGCCGGCGACGAGCGGCACTTCGCGGCCGTCGCGGACAGCCTCGAGCAGTCGATCGCCGAGCTGTCCGAGCGCCTCGACGCCGAGCGCAAGGCGCCCGGCGGCACAGGCCAGCAGGCGATGGACCGGGACATGGAGGTCCACCGGCTGACCGCTCGCCTGCGTGCTCTGCGTCGCTTCGGTTTGGACCTGTGCCTCGGGCACATCGTCAGCGCAGACGACTCCGAACCCGTGTACGTCGGACGGCTTGGCCTCAAGGACAGCGCGGGCCGTCAGCTGCTGGTCGACTGGCGCTCCCCTGTGGCTGAGCCGTTCTTCGGAGCGACCCACGCCGACCCGATGGGCCTGGCAAGCCGCCGCAGGTATCGCTGGACGCGCGGCCAGATCAGCGACTACTGGGACGAGGTGTTCACCTCGGACGGGTTTGAAGGGCACGCCGCCGCGCTCGACGACCAGTCCGCCTTCATCGCCAGCCTGGGCGGCAACCGGTCGCACCGGATGCGAGACGTACTCGGCACCATCCAGGCCGACCAGGACGCGATCATCCGCGCCGGATCCAGCGGCGCTCTCGTCGTCGACGGCGGTCCGGGCACGGGGAAGACCGTCGTCGCGCTGCACCGCTCGGCCTACCTCCTCTACTCCGACCCCCGCCTCGGTCACCGCGGGGGCGGCGTGCTGTTCGTCGGTCCGCACCAGCCCTATCTGGCCTACGTCGCCGACGTCCTGCCCAGCCTCGGAGAGGAGGGCGTGCAGACCTGCACCCTGCGGGACCTCGTCGCCGAGGGCGCCGCGGCGGCGATCGAGGCCGACCCGCACGTGGCCGAACTGAAGTCGTCGGCGGACCTGGTGAAGGCGATCGAGCCGGCCGTCAGGTTCTACGAGGAGCCGCCCGCCAAGGGAATGACGGTCACGACCGGCTGGTCCGACATCCGCCTGAGCGCCGCCGACTGGGCCGAGGCGTTCGAAGCGGCGGATCCCGGCACTCCGCACAACGAGGCGCGAGAACGGATCTGGGAGGAGCTGCTGGCGATCCTGGCGGACAAGTACGACGGAGAGGACTCGCCCGACCAGCTCCGCAAGTCGTTGCTGCAGAACAGGGAGCTGGCCACGGCCTTCAACCGCGCGTGGCCGCTGCTCGAAGCGGCCGACCTGGTCGGAGACTTGTGGTCGGTGCCCGCCTACCTGCGCAAGTGCGCCCCCTGGCTGTGCCCCGACGACGTTCGGGCGCTGCAGCGTGAGGACGCCCAGGCCTGGACGGCGTCCGACCTGCCGCTGTTGGACGCGGCCCGGCAGCGGCTCGGCGACCCGGAGGCGTCACGACGCGAACGTCGGCGTGACGCCGCCGTCGCCGTCGAACGCGAGCAGCGGGCCAGGGTCTCCGAGGAGCTGCTCGAAGCCGAATACGACAACGAAGGCGCGATGATCCTTCTGCACGGACAAGACCTGCAGGACGCCCTGGTCCACGAGACCGCACCGCCCCGAACCGACCTGGACCAGCTCGCCGGCCCGTTCGCGCACGTCGTCGTGGACGAGGCTCAAGAACTGACCGACGCGCAGTGGCAGATGTTGCTGCTGCGGTGCCCGTCCCGCAGCTTCACCGTCGTCGGCGACCGCGCCCAGGCAAGGCACGGGTTCACGGAGTCGTGGCGGGAACGGCTCGAGCGGATCGGGCTCGACCGGATCAACCTGTCCTCCCTGAACATCAACTACCGAACGCCCGAAGAGGTCATGGCGGAAGCCGAGCCGGTCATCCGGGCTGTGCTCCCGGACGCCAACGTGCCGACCTCCATCCGCAGCAGCGACGTCCCCGTCGTACACGGATCTACTTCGGACCTAGGCTCGATCCTCGACGACTGGCTCGCCGCGCATGCCGACGGGATCGCCTGCGTCATCGGCGCCGGACACATCGAAGACGGCACGTTGCCGGCGACGTCCCGCGTCCGGTCGCTTACCCCGGAGCTGTCGAAGGGGCTCGAGTTCGACCTGGTCGTCCTCATCGACCCGGAGGAGTTCGGCAAGGGTTTCGAAGGAGCGGTCGACCGCTATGTCGCAATGACCCGAGCTACTCAGCGACTCGTCATCCTCACCAGCTCCTGACGTCGGCGACGACCTGGCCGAGTACGCCTAGGGCAGTCCCCAGAAGGGACCGCGCAGGCCGACCTCGCGGAAGTAGGCCGCGGCGGTTTCGGGCTCGCGGCGGATGTAGCCGTGCCCGAGCCGTCCGGCGTACCAGCCCCCCGCGAAGTTCCACAGCGTGGTCAGGTCCATGACGTAGCCGGGCAGGTTGCCGGTGTTCGACAGCCACGCGTCGACGCAGGGTCGACCGCAGAAGAGTCGCTGGTTGCCGCAGGCGTGGAGTATGTCGTCCCACACGTGGGCCATGGGCGTCAGGAAGTGGGCGACCTGTTCGCCGGCGGGCGGACCTTCGCGGTTGACCACCCAGGCGTGCGCCGCGCCGCAGCCGGGACAGCGGGTCGACACGAGCACCTCGGGTTCGCCGGGCGCCAGGTGCGGAATGGCAAAGGAATCCCACGCGCACCCGCCCCACCAAAGGGTGCGCTCGCCCATGACGGAAAAGCCCAGCGGCACAGACGCGAAGGGGTGGGCCATGACAATGCGGTCGGCGGAGTCGAGGACGAGGTGGTGCGCGTCGGCGAGGCGGCGCAGCGCGTCGCGCGCTTCCTCCCGCGACACCTCGGCGACCTCGGCAAGAGCAGAAAGATCCGGAGGAGCCCCGGTCTCGGCGAACGACCGGTAGACCTCCACGCGGATGTCTTCGTCGAAGTCCTTCATAAACGATCATTCTCCGCCCGCACCTCACATTCAGGCAGCGGGGCGTGTGGGTCGGGGCGGGCTGAAGCTCAAACAACTCTGAGACAACGAGCGCCGCCTACCGTGTGCAGCCCAGATTCGACAGAAGATTGTGTGGGCTCGACAGTGAACAGACGTGGGTATCTTTGGTGGGCGATCGGGGCCGGGGTGCCCAGCGTCGCCGCGATATCGGCTATAGCGGTCTTTGCATTGACATCTCCCCCGGAGACTACGGACAACGCGGAGTCGGGTCCCCCGGAGGCCACGGACAACGCGGAGTCGGGACGGCAGCCCGGGACATCCTGCGAGCTGGGGAAACCCGAAATGCTGCCGACTCCGGAAGGGGCCCTCGGAAGCATCGCCGAAGGGGTCAGCGCCTCCGGCGAGTACATCGCCGGAACGGCCTATGACGACTTGACTGAGGAAGCCCTGCTGTGGCATGACGGAGACTACGAATCGCTCGGCGAAGACTTCCAGGTCGCCGACGTCAACTCGTCAGGCGTCGTGGTGGGCACGAAAACAAGCGACGAAAATGACGAACACCGCGAGCCTTGGATGTACCGCGACGGCGAATTCACAAAGCTAGACGTCGTAGACGCCGGCGATTCCACGGTCCCCCTCGCGATCAACGACGACGGCCTCATCGTAGGCAACTCCTCGCAGTACCTCGGGGACGGGGAGGAACTGCCTGTTTCTGTGCTGCAGTGGGATTCCGAATCTGGCGAGGTTGCCGAGCTCAATCTCCAGGACGGCAAGGACGGCTTCGTCGCCGACGTCAACGAAACCGGCACGGCGATCGGCTATCAAGCGGACGAAGGCGATCTTCAGGGCGGCAGCGGTACGCCGTGGCTGTGGGATACCGCAACAGGAGCCGACAAGCCGCTTCGCGGCGGGTCCGGCGCCGGCTATGTGGCCGTCAGCGAATCTTGGGCGATGTCGTCGGATTTCGACGGCCACGTCTATCGGTGGGATCTCACCTTGGACGCGAGCGAACCCGAGAAAATGAAGCTCGACTCGGCCGGCGCCGTCGACTCCAACGGCGCGATCTACGGCTGGATGAACAACACTCCCGCAAAGCAGGATGTGAACGGCGTGACCGAACTTCCAGGGCTGTATGAAGACGACAACGCGAACACGGGTGTTGGTGTTGGTCATTCAGGCAGCGTCGACGACGACGGGTCTGTGGCCATCGGAACGTTCGGCGATTCCATGGAATCACACGCCATCGTATGGAAATGCGAGTGAGGAGCAGTCTCACCCGG
>JBOGDN010000387.1:0-1549 GCA_050742995.1 Stackebrandtia sp.
GGGTGCGGGGTAAGGCGCGGACCAAGTTGTTTCTCGCAGACATATCTACATGTGTCAAGGTTCCTGCGCTCTTTTTAGAAGTCCTTAAGAGCGCGTCCACACCGTGAACCCTGGGCGATAAAAGGCGTTTAGCGAGGTTTATCCGTTTAGTCGGATTTCTGGGGCCCGAGAACTGTCGGAAAACCGTCACTAACGCCGCTTTTTGGCGCGTCGCTGCGTATTCAGCCGACTTCGCAGTGCGATGATAAGGCTGTACCCAAATGCACCAATTACCCACATATGGATGAAAATGTCAAACTTTTTCGATCCCTCCGAATCGGAGTTCTCGGTCGCGATGCGCGGCTACGACCGCTCCCAGGTCGACGTGTTCGCCAAGCGGATGTCGGTGGCGATGAAGAACGCCGAGGAGAGCCGCACCGAGGCCGAACGCAAGCTTTCTGAGATGCGGACGTCGCTGCGCCGCACCGAGGAGCGCATCGTCGGCTTGGACAGGCGCCTCGCCGACACCGACGCCCAGATCGCTGAGAACGAACAGCCCACATTGGCCGGAATCGGCGCGCGTATCGAGAAGGTGCTGCGCGCCGCCGAGCGCGACGCCGACGAGCAGCGCGACGAGATCCGGCGTCAGGCCGCGGCGATTCGCTCCGGCGCCGCCGAAGAGGCCGAGCGCGCCACGACCACGGCGCGAGACGACGCCGACATGCTGACCTCCACTTCCGCCCGAGACGCGGCCGAGATGGTCGAAACCGCCCGGGCCGAGGCCACGGAGATGGTCGACTCCGCCCGCCGCGACCACGACTTGATGCGCGCCGACGCCATCCGCGACGTCGAGCAGCAGCGCGGCCAGGCCAACCAGGAAGTCGCCGAGCTCAAGGCGAGCATGGAGCGTGAGATCGCGGTCAACCGCGCCAGCGTCGACCGCGAGCTGACCCAGATGCGCGCCGAGGTCGCCCGCAACGTCGACGAGCAGCGCGCCGCCGCGGCGAACCTGATCGCCGAGGCCGCCGAGACGCGGAAGTCGGAGCTTCAGGCGCTCGACCTCGCCGAGGCCGAGCGTCGGGAGAAGGCCGAGCGCGAGCAGGCGGCCCGCCACGCCGGGGCGGTGGCCTCGGCGCAGCGCATCGTCTCCGAGGCCGAGGAACGCTGGTCTCGTGCGGAGGAGCGTTCCCGCGAGAGCGGCCGCAAGGCCGAAGACCGCGAGGCCGAGGCCGACCGCAGGGTCGCCGAGATGGCCGCTCACACCGAGGCGTCGGTGGCGAATCTGCTAGCCGAGGCGCGTGCCGAGGCCGACCGCATCCGCAGGGAGGCCCTGGACGCCGCCAACGAGATGGTGGACCCGCTGCGCCAGGAGGTCGTCGAGCTGCAGCGTCAGAAGGACTCGGTGAGCTCCAACCTGGCGGACCTGCGCCGTCAGCTTGGCAGCGCCGCCGGCCCGGAGCAGCTGGACGCCGCCCCAAGCGGCGACTCGCTGCCGATGAACGCCGCGCGGAAGTCCTACGAGGTGGAGACGCCCACCCAGCAGATCCCGGTCGTCAGCTGACGCGCCAGG
>JBOGDN010000388.1:0-5502 GCA_050742995.1 Stackebrandtia sp.
CCTCGGGTGCGCGGACGTCGACGCCGACGGCTTTTGGGACAATGCCCGGCAGACTGTGACCGCATCGCTCAGCTCGACGGGAGAACCTGCAGCCGTGTACCGCACTTACAACGCCGGCGACATTCGCGCCACCGAGATCGAATACCCCGTCAAGTTGGCCGGGTGGGTGGCGCGGCGGCGCGATCACGGCGGCGTGGAGTTCATCGACCTGCGCGACGCCTCCGGCGTCGTCCAGGTGGTGTTCCGGCACGGCGAGGTCGCCGAAAAGGCCCACGAGCTGCGCAACGAGTACTGCGTCCAGATCAGCGGCGTGGTGGCGCGGCGGCCCGCCGGCAACGAGAACCCGGAACTTCCCACCGGCGAGATCGAAGTCGTCGCCGACGAGCTGACGATCCTGTCGGAGGCGGCGCCGCTGCCGCTTCCGATCGACGAGCACGTCGACGTCGGCGAAGACGTCCGGCTGCGGCACCGCTACCTCGACCTGCGGCGCGGCGGCCCGGCCGCGGCGCTGCGGCTGCGCAGCGAGGCGAACCGGATCGCCCGCGACCTGCTGCACGAAGAGGGCTTCGTCGAAATCGAGACGCCGACGCTGACGCGGTCCACCCCCGAAGGCGCGCGCGACTTCCTGGTGCCGGTGCGGCTGCAGCCAGGCGCCTGGTACGCGCTGCCGCAGTCGCCGCAGCTGTTCAAGCAGCTGCTGATGGTCGCCGGATTCGAGCGCTACTACCAGATCGCCCGCTGCTACCGCGACGAAGACTTCCGCGCCGACCGGCAGCCGGAGTTCACCCAGTTGGACATCGAGGCCTCCTTCGTCACCGAGCGGGACGTGGTCGCGCTGGGAGAGAAGATCGTCTCCGCACTGTGGAAGGAGCTGGCCGGCTACGAGCTGCCCGGCCCGATTCCGCTGATCACCTGGCACGACGCCATGGACCGCTACGGCTCTGACAAGCCCGACCTGCGTTTCGGCGCCGAGCTGGTCGACCTGTCGTCCTACCTGGCCGGCACCGAGTTCCGCGTGTTCTCCGGCGCGCTTGAGGCCGGCGGCCACGTCGGCGCGGTCGTCATGCCCGGCGGGGCGGAGCAGACCCGCAAGGAGCTCGACGCCTGGCAGGAGTGGGCCAAGGCGCGCGGCGCCAGGGGACTCGCCTACGTCCTGTTCGACGCGCAAAGCGGCGAGCCTCGCGGCCCCGTCGCCAAGAACCTCTCCGAACAGCACCTCAAAGGTCTTGCCGCCGAAGTCGGCGCCAAGCCCGGCGACGCGGTCTTCTTCGCCGCCTCCGCCGACAAGATCGAAGCCCAGGAGCTGCTTGGCGCCGCTCGCCTCGAGATCGGCCGCCGCCGCGGGCTCGTCGACGAGTCGCAGTGGGCGTTCTGCTGGGTCGTCGACGCTCCCATGTTCGGCAAGACCGACGAGGGCGGCTGGACGGCCGTCCACCACCCCTTCACCGCCCCCAACGCCGACTGGGCCGACGAGTTCGACGACAACCCCGCCGGGGCGCTGGCCTACGCCTACGACATCGTGTGCAACGGCAACGAGATCGGCGGAGGCTCGATTCGTATCCACGACGCCGAGATGCAGCGCCGCGTCTTCGACGTCCTCGGCGTCGACGAGGCCGAGGCGTCCGAGAAGTTCGGCTTCCTGTTGGACGCATTCAAGTACGGACCGCCCCCGCACGGCGGCATCGCCTTCGGGTGGGACCGCGTCTGCTCGCTGCTGTCGGGAGCCGATTCGATCCGCGAGGTCATCGCCTTCCCGAAGAGCCGCGGCGGCCACGACCCGCTGACCGGCGCGCCCACCGCGATCACGCAGCAGCAGCGCAAGGAAGCCGGAGTCGACGCCAAACCCGCGGTGAAGCTGTCGGAGTAATCCGCGCGCCGCGGTCGGCTCGGCGCCGCCGGGTACAGTTCCCCACTCTGTCAATGTTCTTGCCGGACGGTGTGCGATGGACGTGCTCTTCCGCGGCGCCGAAGTCGTCGACGGGTCGGGAACCGCGCGTTTCCGCGCCGACGTGGCCGTGTCCGCCGGGAAGATCTCCGCGGTCGCCGTCGGAGGCGACCGGCGGCTGAGCGCCTCGCGCGTCGTCGACGTCGCCGGCCTGATCCTGGCGCCGGGGTTCGTCGACATGCACGCCCACTCCGATCTGGCGCTGTTGACCGATCCCGCGCACCTGGCCAAGGTCGGACAGGGCTGCACCACAGAGGTCGTCGGGCAGGACGGGCTCAGCTACGCGCCTGTCGACGACGCGGCGGCCGCGACGCTGTGGGACCAGCTGGCCGCGTGGAACGGCAAGCCCGACGTCGACTACGACTGGCGAACCGTGGGCGAGTACCTCGACCGACTCGACCGCGGGTGCGCCGTCAACGCCGCCTACCTGGTTCCGCACGGCGTGCTGCGCATGCGCGCCGTCGGCTGGGACGACCGTCCCGCAACGCCGTCCGAACTGGACGCGATGTGCGCCGTGCTCGCCGCCGCGCTCGACGAAGGCGCCTTCGGCATGTCCGCGGGACTTACCTACCCGCCCGGCATGTACGCCGACGCCGACGAGCTGACGGCGCTGTGCGCGGTGGTCGCGCGGCACGGCGGCTTCTTCAGCCCGCACCACCGCAGCTACGGCGCGGGCGCCCTCGAGGCTTACGCCGAGATGATCGCCGTGGCCCGCGCCGGCGGGTGCGGGCTGCACCTGACGCACGCCACCATGAACTTCGACGTCAACGCCGGCCGCGCCGGCGAGCTGTTGGAGCTTGTGGATCGCGCCCGCGCCGACGGCCTCGACGTCACTGTGGACTCTTACCCGTACCTGGCCGGCGCGACGTCGCTGGCGGCGCTGCTTCCCAGCTGGACGATGGAGGGCGGACCCGACGCCTGCGCCGCGCGGCTGCGCAACCCCGCTCTGCGCGCGTCCGTCCGCCGTGAGCTCGACGAGATCGGTTCCGACGGCTGCCACGGAGTGCCCGTCGATTGGGCCTCGACGGAGATCAGCGGCGTCGCACACGACAGACATCGGGATCTGGTGGGGCGCACGGTCGCACGGGCCGCCGACGACGCGGGCCTGCCGGCGTCTCAGTTCTATCTGGACTTGCTGCTGGACGACGACTTCGGCACGTCGTGCCTGATGCACGTGGGCGACGAGGACAACGTGCGCGCCGTCATGGTCCACAAGGCGCACATGGTCGGCAGCGACGGACTGCTGGCGGCGACCCGGCCGCACCCGCGCGCCTGGGGGACCTTTCCGCGCTATCTGGGGCGCTACGTGCGCGAGCTGGGCTTGATGACCTTGGAAGAGTGCGTCGCGCACATGACCTCGCGTCCGGCGCGACGGCTGGGGCTTGCCGACCGGGGCCTGGTGCGCGAAGGCTTCGCCGCCGACCTGGCGCTTTTCGATCCCGACGCCGTCGCCGACGCCGCGACCTTCGACGAGCCGCGTCGGCAGCCCCTGGGCATCCCGTACGTCACGGTCAACGGCGGCTTCGCGATCGACGAAGGCAGGCGCACCAACTCCGCGACCGGCCGCGCCCTGCGTCGCCGATGAAATACGAGACCTGATCGCAGGGCGGCCCGCGTCCGGGCCGTCCTGTCTTCCGTCGTCTGGGGCCGAAACGTCAGCAGCAGTCGTCGCAGCAGGAGCAGTCCTCGCACTCAGGCGGGCATTCGTCGCAGCATCCCTCGATCCGAAGCGTCGGCGTCACAGCAGTCATCGCATTCACCTCCCTTGTCGCATTCGGGCGGACACCAGCGGCCGGGCTCGGGGTCCGGACATCCCGTCCCCGACATGGAGTCGAGCATGTTGGTCAACTGGCTTCGCAGCGCGCTCAGCCGGGCCATCTCGGCGTCGATCTCGTCGACCCGACGCGTCAGCAGCAGCTCGGCGGGCTCGCAGGGACACACGCCGGTGTCGCGGACGCTGAGCAGGTCGGCGATCTCTCGCAGCCGCAGGCCCAGGCGCTGCGCGCCGCGTATGAACAGCAGCCGGTCCGCCGCCGACTCGTCGTAGCGGCGGTAGCCGCCGGAGGAGCGCGGGGGAGGAGGCAGCAGTCCGGCGCGCTCGTAGTAGCGCACCGTGTCGGGGCTGACCCCGGCGCGTCGCGCCAGTTGCGCCACCGTCATGGACTGCTCGCGTGCGACCGTCGTGCTGTTCATGCCGCAAACGTAGACCTTGGAGCACGCTTCAATGTCAAGTCGCGGCGGCGATCGATTTCAACTACTTGTTGACACTGTCATATGTCACTGTTAATATTGCGGCATGGACACCCCTGCGAGCTGGACCGTCGAGGAGCTGGCGCGGCGTGCCGCGGCCGCTCTGGCCGACGGCTCGGCCGCGCCGGCGTCCGGCCGGGTGCGCGAGACGCCCGACGTCCGCTCCATTCGGTGGTACGCGACCATCGGAGTTGTGGACAAGCCGGCGGAATATCGGGGGAGAACCGCGCTGTACGGGCCGCGGCACCTGCGACAGCTGGTGGCGGTAAAACGCCGGCAGGCCGAAGGCGCGTCGCTGGCCGACATCCAGGTCGAGCTGGCCGGCGTCTCCGAAAAGCGCCTGGCCGAGATCGCGCGGGTGCCCGATGAGCTGCTCGATCGCGCCGAGCCGACAGACGAGCCGGCGGTCGACGCGTTCTGGAGGACCCGTGCGGCCGACGACAAAGACGCCGCGACGCGCACCGACGTGAACACGACGCTGTCGTACGGAATTCCCGTCGGCGACGTGACCGTCTTGATCGACGCGTCTCGCACGCCGAACCAAGCCGACATCGCGGCCGTGCGAGACGCGGCCGAACCCCTGCTGCGCGTGCTTCACGCGCGCGGCCTGCTGCAAGGAGGGCCTCGACGATGAGCCTGCGAATCGCCGAACTGACAGAAGCCGAAACCGCCGAGACCGTCGAAGGCGCCGGGCTGGGCGCGCTGACCACGGACCGAGGCAACCTCCCGCTGCGCGGCCTCGACATCCGCGCCGGCGTCGTCGGCCTGACCGCCCGCACCACGGTGACGCAGAAATTCCACAACCCGCACGACGAGCCGATCGAAGCCGTCTACATCTTTCCGCTGCCCGCGCGCGCGGCCGTGACGGGAATGACGATGACCGTCGCCGAGCGCACCGTCGTCGCCGAGCTGCAAGAGCGCGCCGCGGCGCGCAAGGCCTACCGCAAGGCCGTCAAGGAGGGCAAGCGCGCCGCGATCGCCGAGGCCGAACGCGCCGACGTGTTCACCATGCGCGTGGGCAACATCCTCCCCGGCGAGGAAGCCGTCGTGGAGCTGACGCTGGTCGGCCCGCTCGAATACGAAGACGGCGAAGCCACGCTGCGGCTGCCGCTGGTGGTCGCCCCGCGCTACATCCCCGGCGAGCCGCTCGACGGCTCCTCGTCGGGCGTCGGTCACGCACCCGACACCGACGCCGTCCCCGACGCCTCCCGCATCACGCCTCCGGTGCTGCTGCCCGGTTTCCCCAACCCCGTCGAGCTGTCGATCGAAGCCGACGTCGACCCCGGCGGACTCGAACTGTCGCACAT
>JBOGDN010000389.1:0-9123 GCA_050742995.1 Stackebrandtia sp.
CGTCGCCCGCGGCTCGCAGCAGCGAACGCCGGTCGAAGCGGGGCGATGTGGATGTCATGACTGACTCCTCAAGGTCTTATGCGAGGCGGATTCGGGGGTCGAGGTAGGCATAGAGCACGTCTACGAGCAAGTTGAGGCAGAGGAAGACGACGACGACGAAGAGCACGCCGCCCTGGACGACCGCGTAGTCGCGCTCGGCGATCGAGGTGTAGAGCAGCCGGCCGAGCCCGGGGTAGTTGAAGACGGCCTCCACGACCACGGCGCCGCCGAGGAACCCGCCCAGCTGCAGGCCGACGACGGTGACCGTCGGAAGCGCGGCGTTGCGCAGCGCGTGCCGGCGGATCACGTCCCGCTCCGGCACGCCCTTCGCCCGCGCGGTGCGGATGAACTCCCGGCCCATCACCTCCCGCAGCGAGGCGGCCAGGAAGCGCGCCACAATGGTGGACGCGTGCACGGCGATGGCCGTGGCGGGCAAGATCGTGTTGCGCAGCGCCCTGGCGGCGTCTTCGAAGAACGGGACGTAGTCGCTGGCGGCCGGCATGACCTGAAGCTGAACCGCGAAGCCGATGATGAGCAGCAGTCCCAGCCAGAACGCCGGTATCGCCAGCCCGGCGGCGAGGTACGCCTGCAGCGCCCGGCCCGCGATCGAGCCCGGCCACAGCGCGACGGTCACGCCGACCGGTATCGCTATGAGGAGCGTGAGCGCCATCGCGAACGTCGCCAGCTGCGCGGTCGCCGGGATCCGCTGCAGCAGCGTCTGCCAGACCGTGTCGGCCGAAAAGTACGAGGTGCCCAGGTCGCCGGCGATCGCGTTGCCGAACCAGACGCCGTACTGCTCGACCGCCGATCGGTCGAGTCCGAGCCGGGCGCGGGTGGCGGCCAGCTCGGCGTCGGTGGCGTCCGGTCCGGCGAGCACCGTGGCCGGGTCGCCGGGCAACGCGTATATGAAGGCCCACACCGCGATCGACGCGAGAAACACGACCACGGCGAACTGGAGCAGCCGTCGGACCACATAGGCGTACATCTCTACAGCGCCCCTTCCCGCGCCCCGCTCGACACCTTCGTGCCGACGGCCAACTGCAGCCCGCGTCCCACTCTGTCCAGACAGAACACCGTGAACGCGAGGCACAGGCCGGGGAACACGCCGTACCAGGGGCTTTGATACAGATACGAACGCGCCGCCTGCAGCATCGCGCCCCACGACGGGTCGGGCGGCGGCGTGCCGAGCCCGAGCAGGCTCAGCCCGGCCTCGATCACGATCGCCAGCGAGGCGGTGACGACGAGCTGGACCAGGACGGGCGCGAGCACATTGGGCAGCACGGTGCGGAACATCGTGTCCGGCGCCGGCGCCCCCATTCCCCGGGATGCGACCACGAAGTCCCGGTCCCGGATCGACAGGGTCGCCGCGCGCGTCAGCCGGCCGAACTCCGGCGCCGCGCCGACGCCGATCGCGAGGATGAGATTCATCCGGCCCGGCCCCAGCAGCGCGATGAGCACCAGCGCAAGCAGGATCCCGGGAACCGCGAGCAGCAGGTCGAAGAACCGCATGGTCACCGCGTCTGTCCACCGGCCCAGGTAGCCGGCCAGCAGGCCGAGCGGCACGCCGACGAGCGCGCCGAGGAGAGCCGCGCCGAAGCCCACCACAAGGGAGGCGCGGGCGCCGAAGATCACCCGCGACGCGACGTCCCGGCCGAGCTCGTCGATGCCGAGCGGGTGGGCGCCTGACGGGCCGAGCAGGTTCGTCGCGTCCTGCGCGCTTGGACTGTACGGCGCGACCAGGGGAGCGAAGACGGCGAGCACGATCAGCAGGAACAGGCCGGACGCGCCGACAAGCGCGGATCGCGAGCGCGCGAATCGCCGCGCGGACGCCAGGCGTCGCCGCCCGGCGGGCGCGTCCGCGGAGGAGGCGGAATCCATGATTTCGCTCATAGGCGCACCGCCTGCTCGGGATCGTCGACCAGCCGTTCAGCGAGGTGACAGGCCGTCAGGACGCCGTCGACCGTTCTCAACACGGGCTCCTCTTCGGCGCAGCGCGTCTCGGCCATCGGGCAGCGGGTGCGGAAACGGCAGCCCGACGGCGGGTCGGCCGGGCTCGGCACGTCGCCGCCGAGGGGCGCCCGCTTGCGGGACTCCCGCCCGACCGGGTCGGGAATCGGCACCGACGCCAGCAGCGCGCGCGTGTAGGGATGGCGGGACCGCTCGTAGATGCTGTCCACGTCTCCGGTCTCGGCGATCCTGCCCAGATACATCACCGCCACCTCATCGGCCACCTGCCGCACCACCGACAGGTCGTGGCTGACGAACAGGTAGGCCATGCCGGACTCGCGCTGCAGGTCGGACAGCAGGTTCAGCACCTGCGCCTGTACCGACACGTCAAGCGCCGAGACCGGTTCGTCCAGAATCAGCAGCCGGGGACGCAGCGCGAGCGCCCGCGCGATGGCCACCCGCTGGCGCTGGCCGCCCGAGAACTCCGCCGGGAAACGGTCGACGTGCTCGGGACGCAGCCCGACCCGGTCGAACAGGTCCCGCACGCGGGCGCGTCGCTCGGGCCGAGAGAACCCTCCGGCCAGCCGCAGCGGCTCGGCGACGTTGTCGCCCACGGAAAGTCTGGGGTTCAGCGAGGCGAACGGGTCCTGGTACACCATCTGCACCTGCCGGCGGATGCGCCGCAGCTCGGAGCGTCCGGCCCCGACGAGGTCGCTGCCGGCGATCGTGATGTCGCCGCCCGAGGCGTCGATCAGCCGCAGCAGCATCCTGGCCAGCGTCGACTTGCCGCACCCGGACTCGCCGACCAGACCGAGCGTGCGACCCGGTTTGATCTCCAGCGAGACGCGGTCCACCGCGTGCACCCACCCGGACGCGCGGGCGAAGACGCCGGTGCGGATCGGGAATCGCTTCTCCGCCTCGCGGACGTCGAGCACCGCGACGCCGTCCTGTGTCACCGACGTCTCCCGCGGCGCGGCGCTCGCCGAGTCGTCCGCGCGCGGGAAGACTGCGGCCTCATCAGGGCTGTGCTTTTCGATTCCCTTCGCAAGCTCGGGGCCGTGCTCTTTGCTTCCCTTCGCAAGCTCAGGGCTGTGTTCTTTGCTTCCCTTCGCAAGCTCAGGGAAGTGACACGCGCTGCTTCCTTTCTCGAGCGCGAGCAGAGGCGGCTTGTGCTCAGTGCACTGTGCCCGGTCCTTGCCGACCGCGCAGCGCGGCGCGAACCCGCACCCCTGCGGCAGCTGGATGAGATCGGGCGGCTGTCCTGGAATCGGCGCCAGTTGGTCGGCGGCCACGTCGAGTCGGGGCAGCGAGGCGAGCAACGCCGCGGTATACGGGTGCTGCGGCCGCGCGAAGATCGGGTGAATCGCTCCGGTCTCCACGACCCGACCGCCGTACATGACGCACACGCGGTCGGCGGTCTCGGCGACCACGCCGAGATCGTGCGTGATCAAGACGGTGGCGGCGCCGGTCTCCTCGGCGGCCACGCGAAGCACGTCGAGGATCTGCGCCTGCACGCTGACGTCAAGCGCGGTCGTCGGCTCGTCGGCGATGAGCACTTTGGGCTGGTTGGCGATTGCCGTCGCGATCACGGCGCGCTGGCACATGCCGCCGGAAAACTGGTGTGGGTACGCGTCACAACGTCCGTCCGGATTGGGCACGCCGACCAGCTCGAGCAGCTCGACGACGCGGGCCCGCGCCGCCCTGGCCGACAGCGAGCGGTCGTGCACGCGAAGCGTCTCGGCGATCTGGTCGCCGACACGCTGCACCGGGTTGAGCGCCGAGATCGGGTCCTGGAAGATCATCGCCACGTCGCGGCCGAGCATCCGGCGCAGCTCGGCGTCCGGCTTGGCAAGCATGTCGACGCCGTCGAGCAGCGCCTGCCCCGAGATCCGGCGAATGTTGGACGCCGAAAGCAGGCCGAGGGCCGCCAGCACCGTCACGCTCTTGCCCGATCCGGTCTCGCCGACGACCCCGAGCGTCTCGCCGGCGGCGACGTCGTAGGAGACGCCGTCGACCGCGCGGACTACGCCGGCGGGAGTGGTGAACTCGACCGTCAGGTCCTTGATGCTCAGCGCCGTCGCCACGACCCTCCTTCACACATTGTCATGAAGCGGCCGCATGCCGCCGACAGCTTGTCAGATATCCTACAGATTGGCGATCGTAGGATGGCGACGCCAGATCTGTCAAGAGTTGAGGTGCGAGTTGGACGACAACGGGCGCAAGGACGCGGCGAAGCCGGCATTTCAGCGCCGGGAGGCGTCGCCGCCGCTGCACAAGACCGTGCAGGACGAGATCCGGCACCACATCGTCAAGCAGGGCCTGCGCCCCGGCGATCCGCTGAAGCCCGAAGCCGAGCTCGCCCGGCTGTTCGGCGTCAGCAGGAACTCCGTCCGCGAGGCCGTCAAGGCGCTCGAGTCCACCGGTGTGCTGGAAACCCGTCGCGGCAGCGGCGTCTACGTCAAGGACTTCTCATTCACGCCGCTGCTCGACAACCTGCCATACGGGCTCATGCAGGGACGCCGCGAACTCAGCGAACTCGTGGCGCTGCGCAAGGCCCTCGACTCCGGCATGATCGCCGACGCCATGTGGGCGCTGACCGGCGAAAGCGTCGACGCGCTGCGCGAAGTCCTCGCCGCCATGCTCGAGCGCATCGAAAGCGGCCGGGAGTTCCCCGACCTCGACCGCGAGTTCCACCGGCTGCTCTTCAACGACCTCGGCAACACAATGCTGCTGCAGCTGTTCGACCTCTTCTGGGTCGCCTACCACCGCGCCGCGCCTTCGATACCGCACAGCGAGCCCATGGTCATCTACCGCGTGCACGCCGACATTCTCGAGGCCGTGCTCAGCAAGGACCCCGAGCGCGCCAGGGCCGCAGTGCGAGCGCACTACGTCGGCATCGAAGAACGCGTCAACGAGTCTTTGCCCTAAAGCGATGAGTCTGCGACGAGGTCGTCCAGCACGTCAAGCGGCAGGCTGCCGTTTCCGAGCACGGCGTCGTGGAACCGGCGGATGTCGAAGTCTGGACCCAGAGCGGCCCGGGAGCGTTCTCGCAGCCGCTGAATCTTCAATCGTCCGGTCATGTAGGCCAGGGCTTGACCGGGCGCGGCGATGTAGCGGTCGACCTCGTTGACGATGTTGGGCGTCGAAAGCGCGGTGTTGTCTCGCATGTAGTCAATCGCCTGCCGTCGCGACCAGCCGTGGTGGTGCATCCCCGTGTCCACCACGAGTCGGCTGGCGCGCCAGGCGTCGAAGGAGACCATGCCAAGACGCGACAGCTCGTCGCTGTACAGACCCATTTCGTCGCTGAGTCTTTCGCTGTAAAGGCCCCAGCCTTCGGTGTAGGCGGTGCACATTTCAAAGCGGCGGAACTGCGGCAGGTCCTTGAGGGACTGTGCGACGGCGATCTGCAGGTGGTGGCCGGGGACGCTCTCGTGAAACGCGAGGGCCTCGTACTCGAACCGGGTGCGCGTGTCGGGCCGGTACGAGTTCACCACGTGCGTGCCGGGACGACCGCCGTCGGCCGCCGGGGGCAGGTAGTAGGCGAGAACGCCGTTTTCGGCCTCGGCCGGGTCCATTTCGCGCACGACGCATTCGGCGATGTCGTAGCGGCGAAACCAATCCGGCAGCGCCTCCTGTGCGGCGCGCAGCGCGCGGGAGACGGTGTCCACAATCTCCCCGGAGGCGCCGAAGCGTAATTTCGGGTCTTCGCGCAGCCGCCGCAGCACCTCCGGGACGTCCGAGACGCCGAGCACGCGCCCGCCGCGTTCGGCGAACTCGGCGCGCAGCTCGGCGATCAGCTCCAGCCCGGTGCGGTGCAGAGTCTCGGGCGTCAAGTCGGTGGTGGTCTCGACGCGCACCGCCGTCTGGTACGCCCGCGGCCCGCCGTCTACGTGGCAGATCCCGACGTGGTCGTCGTCGCGGCCGTGCGGCGCCACCTCGGCGGCGAGCAGGTCGCGGTAGCGCGCGAGCGCCGGACGCAGCCGGTCGTTCAGGACGGACGCCGTCTTCGCGCGCCAGGTTTCGGCGTCGACCGACTCCGGCGGCTGTGGCCGCAGGAACGGATCGGCGTCGACGGGCTTGCTCAGGTAGCCGTCGATTTGTTCGCAGAGCTGCCGCGCCCCCGTCGCCGTGGGAAACAGCCCGTCGGCCGCGGCCGCCAGATGGCGCCGTCCCAGGGCCTCGAAAAAACCCTCCAGTCCGCGCAGCCGCTCCTGGTAGTCGAGGGCGGCCTGCTCCGAGTGCAGATTCGCGGCGGGAACGGTGGCGAGCAGCCCGGAGAAAGCTCCCATGACGGTGGCGCTGACCGCCACGTCGCCGGCGACCGAGCCGCGGATGTCGCGTTTGTCGCGCAGCGCCGCGGCCAGCACCCGCCGGGTGAGACGGTCGGGCGCGTCAAGCGAGGATTCGTCCACGCCGGCCAGCCGGTCCTCCAGGTCGCGCAGCACGCCGACCATCCGCGCGTCGGCCTCGCGGCTGGGATCGGGGACGCGCGCGTCGTGTCCCGGTATTCCGTAGACCGTGGCGTGAAGCGGCCGATCGGCCATGCGCGCGGCGAAGTAGTCCTCGCCGATCTCGGACAATGCAGAACTCACCGAAGACCTCCAGCTCGTTTCCGCGCCCGCAAGTTTTTCGAATGCTCGACGTTATGCGGTCGACGGGATTTGACTCTAACCTCATCAGCATGTTTAAAAAGTTCTATAAACCCCTGTTGGCGGCAGCTGCCGCCGCGGCGGTCGCGATCGGCGTCTTCGCCGCCGCCGGCAACGCCGCCGCCGACGTCAACCGCTACGCCATTGCGGCGAATTCTCCCAAGCCCGAGGTGTGCAACAACCACGGGACCATAGCGGCCGGCACCTGGCTGCAAAACAAGCCGTGCGGCTACTACGTCGGCATGGCGATGGCCGGCTCCTCCTTCGACGTCCAGGAGACTACGGGAAGCGACTACCACTACGGACGAAGCCACGGCGGCAACAACCTGTGCGCCTGGATCCCGCCCGGCGCCCTCAGCTCCGAGCCGACCGGAACCGCCCCGGCCTCCTGCGGCGCCGACGTCCGCGACAGCCTGCTCCACCGCCGCGCCTTCGGCTACGACTTCAACGCCCCGGCACACGACGCCACCGACGGCTCGGCGATCACCGTCAACACCGGCTGCCAGGCCCACTACAACTACTACGACAGCAGCAGCTTCGACTCCGGGTCGCTGCGCGACGCGGCCGGCAGTCCGCAAGCCGAAGTCGCCTACCGGTTCACTGCCAACGGAGGAAACGCCATTGTGGTGCGCGACTCGGCCCTCGGCTGGGTGTTCCTGGAGCGTTCCTGCGTGACGGACTGGCGAGGAATCACCTTCCACAACGACGACGACTGACGAAACGACCATGCCGTGCGGGACACGTCGACGCCGCGTCGACGTGTCCTAACGCTCGGCCCGCAGCTCGCGTCTGCGTCGCTGGAGGAATCGCCGCTCCGCGGCGTTGGAGGTCAGTCCCGCGGCGTCGTCGTAGGCGATCGCGGCTTCGTCGCGGCGGCCGAGCCGGCGCAGCAGGTCGGCGCGGGCGGCGTGGAACGGGTGGTAGCCGTCGAGATCGAGCGCCTCGACCGCGTCGAGCCCTACCTGGGGCCCGGCGACCTCCGCCAGGGCGACGGCGCGATTGAGAGCGACCACCGCCGAGGGGGAGACGCTCATCAGCTGGTCGTACAGAACGAGGATCTGCGTCCAGTCGGTGTCGGCGGCGGCAGCGGCATCACTGTGGACGGCGTTGATCGCGGCCTGGATCTGGTACGGGCCGGGACGATCGCGGCGCAGACAGGCGCGCACCAGATCCCGCCCTTCGGCCGCGAGTCGTCCGTCCCACAGGGACCGGTCCTGCTCGAGAAGAACCACGAGGGACCCGTCGGGCCCGGTGCGGGCCGGCCGGCGCGCCTCGGTCAGCAGCAGCAACGCCAGCAGCCCGAGCACTTCGGGTTCGTCGGGCATCAGCGCGGCGAGCAGCCGAGCCAGCCGGATCGCCTCGGCGCACAGATCCTCGCGCACCAGCTCCTCGCCCGAGGTCGCGGTGTGGCCTTCGTTGAAGATCATGTAGACCACCGCGAGCACTCCGCGCAGCCTGTCCGGCAGCTGGGCGTCTCCGGGCACGCGGTAGGGGATGTTGGCGGCGCGGATCTTGCGCTTGGCCCGCACCAGCCGCTGCGCCAGGGTCGGCTCTGGAATCAGGAAGGCGCGGGCGATCTCGCCGGTCTGCAGCCCGCCGAGCAGCCGCAAGGTCAAGGCCACCTGGACGTTCAGCGCCAGGGCGGGGTGGCAGCAGGTGAAGATCAGGCGCAGGCGGTCGTCGTTCATGAATCCGATTCGATCCGTGTCGTCGGGTTGAAGCAGCAGCGCGGCCTGTGCGTGGCGTTCGTCTCGGGTCGACTCGCGGCGCAGCCGGTCGATCGCGCGACGCCGGGCCGTGACGGCTATCCAGCCGCCGGGATTGGGCGGCATGCCGGTCTCGGGCCATTTCCGCGCGGCGGCGACGAAGGCGTCCTGGACCGCGTCCTCGGCGACGTCGATGTCGCCGACGACGCGGACCAGGCCGGCGACGACGCGTCCGAACTCCTCGCGGAAGACGCGTTCGACGTCGCCGACCGTGCACTCTGGCATGGTCGTCAGTCCTCGAGACCCATCTCGAGCGGCCGCACCTCCACCGGCAGGGTGGAAGCGTGAGCCGCCTTCTCCGCCCATTCCAGCGCCTCGTCGAGGTCGGCGACCTTGATGATCGTGAACCCGCCGAGGATCTCCTTGGTCTCGGCGAACGGGCCGTCGGTGGTGAGCACCTTGTCGTCTTGGACGCGGACCACGGTGGCCGTGCTCGGCGGGCGAAGGCCGGCGCCGAAGACCCAGGCGCCCGCGGCCTTGAGCTCGTCGTGGTAGGCGGTGACGTCCTTCTGGATCACCTGCAGCGCCTCGGGCGACGGCCTCGTCATGGTCTTGGCGTAGTAGCAGGCCAGCATGTAGTGGTTCATGAAAAGCTCCTGTCGAGTCTGCGGGACGCGGCCCCTTGCCGATCCCTCCACACTCTCTACGAACGGCGGACGCCGGAATCGACATTTCGCTCTTACATTGTCGTCCGGAATGCGAGATGTTGGCCGGGGCGCGCC
>JBOGDN010000390.1:0-4553 GCA_050742995.1 Stackebrandtia sp.
AGCTTCGTCTCGCGACGAGGCCGGTGAGACCTCACCGGCGATCCGGATCAGACCGGGCGAACTTTCTCGGCCTGCGGGCCCTTGTCGCCACGCGTGACCTCGAACTCGACCTTCTGGCCCTCAGCGAGCTCCCGGTAACCCTGGGTCTCGATCGCGGAGTAGTGAACGAACACGTCCGGCTCTCCGCCGCCGCGCTCGATGAAGCCGAAGCCTTTTTCAGGGTTGAACCATTTAACCGTGCCACTTGCCATGTTGTGTGCTCCTATGCACCATATTTACCCGCCATACGGCATCGATCGCCCAGACGGGCCATACGACCACCTTACGTGCACCTCCCGCCGCTTCGGCACCGAGTGGGGGGTCTTTTTTGTTCGCGAGGCTGCGGCCGCCTGTCGCGCGTCGATGCGGCACATTGCCATTCCGGGAAGCACCTTGGCCGGGCAAGCGAAGTCTTCGTCGACGTGAAGCAGGGTGAGGCCGCGTTCCCGCGCGACATACCGCGGCCGCGGATCGCCGATTTGACCGCGGAGCAGCCGCCAGACCGCCGAGGTGTCGGTGAGGTACCTCACCGACCCGAAGCCTCCATTCCCTCCAGAACCTCGAAGTCGAGGAACTCCTCGGCGTGTTGCCGCAGCCACGCCAGTCCGCGGGCACAATCGTCGGCCGGCGCGCGACTGTGCGCGAAATCTCGACCGTCTCAGGAGAACAGCACGCTCAGGCTTTCCCTGCCGTGAATCCGTCGGATCGCCTCGGCGAACAGCGGGGCGATCGAGACGACCTCCACCCGCGGCGACAGCTCGGTCGGGCGATTCTCCACGCTGTCGGTGATCCACAGCGTCTCGATCGCCGAACCGTCGATTCGAGGCATCGACTTGCCCGTGAAGACCCCGTGCGTCACCGCCGCGCGCACCGACGCGGCCCCGCGCTCGACGAGAATGTCGGCGACCTCCACCAGCGTCCCGGCCGTGATGGTGAAGTCGTCGACGATCACGGCGTTGCGTCCGCTCACGTCGCCGATGAGGTCGGCGATGTGAGCGTCCTCGGTGTGATCGTTGCGCTCCTTGTCGGCGATGGCAAGCGGCGCCTTCAGTCGCCTGGCGTACAGCTTGGCCTTCTTGGCGAAGCCGGCGTCGGGAGACACCACCACGAGGTCTTCCAGGCCCACCGAGGCGATCGCGTCGGTGAGCGCCGGCAGCGCGTACAGGTCGTCGACCGGCACCCCGAAGAACCCCTGGATCTGCGGCGCGTGCAGGTCGAGGGTGACGACCCGGTCGGCCCCGGCGGTCTCGATCGACTGGGCGCACACCCGCGCCCTGATCGAAACCCGCGGCTCGTCTTTCTTGTCGCCCTTGGCGTAGCTGAAGTAGGGGATGATCACCGTTATGGAGGCCGCGGAGGCCCGCTTCATGGCGTCGACCCAGAACAGCAGTTCCATGAAGTTGTCGTTGGCCGGAAAGACCGTCGACTGCACCAGGTAGACGTGACGTCCTCTGACGTTTTGTCCGATCTTGACGAACAGGTTGCCGTCGGAGAACTGATGTACCTCACCGGCGCCTACCGGGAGGTTGAGGATCTTGCAGATATTTTCGGCCAGCAGCGGAGAACCCGATCCACCGATGACCACCATCTCGTCGTCGCGCATGTTCGTCCCTAAGCATTCGCAGGCGGCGGAAGTCGGCTAGATCCTCTCATGTCGAAATTTGAACGTCGTTCGTGTAGCCGACACTCTTTCGGGGGACACGAGACACGCTCTGTTCCCAAAATTCGAGAGTTGCTGGCCGAATGCTGGACGCGCCTGGCATACTTCGCTGCGTGACTTCCCAGCTCATTATTGGCTGCGGGCGCGCGGCGACGTCGTAACCGACGAAGAACGCCACGCGCCAGACCTCCCGTGCTCTACGGGGGGTCTTTTTCATGGTCCGGCTCCACCACGTCCACCGCGAAGGAATGGGAAAGTGAACACCCGACCGTCGTCCGAGTTCCACGTCTACGACACGACCTTGCGAGACGGAGCGCAGCGCGAGGGCATCAGCTACTCCGTGCCCGACAAGCTGGCGATCACCAAGCTGCTCGACGAGCTGGGCGTGAGATTCATCGAGGGCGGCTGGCCGGGCGCGCTGCCGAGCGACACCGAGTTCTTCGCCCGCGCGGCCGACGAGCTCACCCTCAAAAACGCCGAGCTGGTCGCTTTCGGGGCCACCCGCAAGGCCGGCGCCGCCGTCGCGGAGGACCCGCAGGTGGCGGCGCTTCTGGAATCCCGCGCCCCGGCGTGGTGCCTGGTCGCCAAGTCCGACGTGCGGCACGTCAAGCGCGCGTTGCGCACCACGCTCGAGGAGAACCTCGCCATGGTCGCCGACACCGTCGCCTACGGGGTGAGCGTCGGCAAGCGGGTCTTCCTCGACTGCGAGCACTTCTTCGACGGCTTCCGCGTCGACCCCGACTACGCGACCCAGGTCGTCCGCACCGCCCTCGACGCCGGTGCCGACGTGGTGGTCCTGTGCGACACCAACGGCGGCATGCTCCCCTCGGACGTGTCGGAGACCGTCGCCGAACTGCGGCGGCGACTCGGCGGCGACCCCCGGCTGGGGATCCACTGCCAAGACGACACCGCCTGCGCGGTGGCCAACACCGTCACCGCCGTGCAGGCCGGCGTCATGCACGTCCAGTGCACCGCGAACGGCTACGGCGAGCGGCCCGGCAACGCCGATCTCTTCGCCGTCCTCGGCAACCTCGCCTGCAAGCTCGGACTCGACGTCCTTCCCGACGGCGGCTTGGAACAGCTCACCCGCGTGTCCCATGCCGTCGCCGAGATCGCAAATCTCGCCCCCGACGCCCATCAGGCGTACGTGGGTCACGCGGCCTTCGCTCACAAGGCGGGTCTGCACGCGAGCGCGATCAAAGTGGATCCGAAGTTGTACAACCACATCGAACCCTCCGTGGTGGGCAACGACATGCGGATCCTGGTGACCGAGATGGCCGGCCGGGCCAGCGTCGAGCTCAAAGCAGCAGAGCTCGGCGTCGACCTGGCCGGCCGTCCGGAGATCCTCACCCGGGTCACGCGACGCGTCAAGGATCTGGAGTCGCGCGGCTGGTCCTTCGAGGCCGCCGACGCCTCCTTCGAGCTGCTCGTGCGCGACGAGCTCGCCGCCGGTCTGGCGCGTCCGTTCTCTCTGGACAGCTACCGGGTGATCGTGGAACATCGCGGCGACGGGACCGTCGTCAGCGAGGCCACCGTCAAGGTGCGCGCCCGCGGCGAACGCGTCATCGCCACCGCCGAAGGCAACGGCCCGGTCAACGCGCTGGACTCCGCGTTGCGCAAGGCGCTGGTGACGCACTACCCGCAGCTGAGCCGGGTCTCGCTTTCCGACTACAAGGTGCGCATCCTGGCCGGCAGCAGCGGCACCGACGCGGTGACGCGAGTGCTGGTCGACGCCACCGACGGCGAGGGCGACTGGACCACGGTCGGCGTGCACGACAACGTCGTGGAAGCCAGCTGGCTCGCGCTTGTCGACAGCCTCACCCACTGCCTTTCCCCCGAGACCGACTCCGCGAAGTGAACCCGGCGCGGCTACGCCGTGTCGTCGCCGCACGGCAGCGACGTCGACGCATATAACGTTGACGTTGTGAGTGGTTATGGGTCCGCGCCGGTACGCGGAGCGCCGATGCGGTCGAAACAGTCCTACGCGCGGCAGCGGCTCGGCGTGGGAATAGGCGTGGGCGCAGGCGGCCACCTGCTGGTCTCCTGCGTGCTGGGAATGCTGCTGACGGGCGGAATGTCGCTGACGGTGCGCGTGGTCGCGACGCTGATCTCCTGCGCGATCGCCACGCCGGCGGCCTTCTCGGTCGGCTTCGCCTTCATGCTTAAAGAGGACACGAGGTCGCTCGGCGGCGGCATCGTCATCGGGGGTCTGCTTTCGACGATCCTGCTGGCGGTCATGTACTTCGTCGCCTGAGACGCGCGTGGGTCGACCGGCCGTGAGTTCGCAGGACTCAGGTCCCGCGGGCTTGAACCCCAGGTCCCTGCCCCGGGCCCGCTGAGCGGAGCAGACTCGACGGCAGCCGAGGAGGTAGACCATGTCCAGCGAACAAACCAAGAGAATCGTCTGCGGAGTCGACGGCTCGGAGCCGTCGAAGGAAGCGCTGCGATGGGCGGTGAAGTACGCCGCGTCCGTCGAAGGCGAGGTGGAGGCCGTCATCGCCTGGCAGTACGCCGGGACCTATTACGACACCGTGCCCATGGCCTTGCACGAAGACGGCGTCCGCGAGACGCTGAACACGGCCATCGTCCAAGCCGTCGGCGTGGATCCCCCCGTCAAAGTTCATCCCAGGATGGTGATCGGCGACCCGTCGCAGGTCCTCATCAACGCCGCCGACGGCGCCGAACTGCTCGTCGTCGGCAACCGCGGCCACGGCGTGTTCACCTACGCCCTGCTCGGCTCGGTGAGCAGCCGCTGCGCCCACCACGCCAACTGTCCCGTCACAGTGGTCCGCACTCCCAAGAAGGACGATTAGGGCCTGTGTGAGATCCCGTTTCCTGCTGCGCGTCCACCAGG
>JBOGDN010000391.1:0-8610 GCA_050742995.1 Stackebrandtia sp.
GTACGCGTCCACGGGAATCGGACTGGAGGCGCACCAGCAGAACACCCTGGTGCGGCTCTCCGACTCCGGCGAGGTCGCCGGGGCGGCCTTCCGCGACAACCAGGGCTACTACCTGGCCGCCAGCCGCCTGGCTGAGCTGCGCAAGCGGCTGGACGTCCCGGAGTCCACCCTTGCCGTCGTCGAAGACGACATCGTGGACGACCGGTTGACGTACTACCTGCTGCGCAACCAGGCGCTGGCCGTGGTGGGCGCGCTGGCCGTCGACGGCCTCGCCGAGGAGCCCGCGCTGCTGGCGGTTCTGGCCGCCAGGCTGCGGGCCGCACTGCCCGAGCTGGCCGCCGCCGGCCCCCACGGCGACCGCCTCGCCCGGCGCTGGCTGGAGGCCGACACGCTTCCCTGCAAGGCGAACCTCCTGACCAGGCTGAGCGGCATCGACGAAGTCGTGGCGCCCCTGGACGCGCAGTCGGTGTACCGGCCCGGACCCAACCCGTTCCGGGAGGTGGCCTGGTGACGTCCGCGTCCTACGCGGCCCGACCGGCGCCGCCGCGGCTTTCCGCGCCGTGGTCGCTGCGCACGGCCTCCCCCGAGGGGCCGGAGCTGGACACGGTGCGGGAGTGGATGCGCCGCCCGCACGTCGAGGAGTTCTGGCATCAGGCCTGGGATCGACAACGCTGGCAGGACGAGTGGCGCGACCAGCTGGCCGGCGACCACGTCACGCCCTGCGTCGCCTCCTATGAAGACGAACTTTTGGCCTATGTAGAGATATATCGGGTATCGCGCGACGTGCTGGCCGGCCACTATTCGGTTGAGCCGCACGACGTCGGCGTGCACCTGGCCGTCGGCGACGTCGCGCGCACCGGCAGGGGTCTTGGACGGCGGCTGCTGCGCGAGCTGTCGACGTCCCTGTTGGAGGCCGACCCGCGGTGCGTGCGCGTGGTGGCCGAACCCGACGTGCGCAACGCGCCGTCGGTGAAGGCTTTCACCGCCGCGGGATTTCGCACCTGCGGCACCATCGAGCTGCCCGACAAGACCGCAGTCCTGTGCGTCTATCCGCGAGCCGAAAAGGACCTGCCGTGACCCGTTCTGACTCGTCGACCGTGCACGACGTCGTGGGCGTGGGCTGCGGTCCGTTCAATCTCGGCCTGGCCGCGCTTGCCTCCGGCGTCGACGACCTGGACGTGGTCGTGCTTGACGACAAGCCGGAGTTCACCTGGCACCGGGGGCTCATGTTCGACGACGCCATGCTGCAGGTGAGCTTCCTGGCCGATTTGACGAGCCTGGTCGCGCCGACGCATCCGCTGTCCTTTTTGTCGTACCTGCACGACCGCGACCGGATGTACCAGTTTTACGTCCGCGAGCAGTTCCATCCCACGCGTCGCGAATACGAGGACTACCTGCGCTGGGCGGCCGCTCGGCTGCCGCAGGTTCGGTTCTCGCACCGCGTGACGTCGGCGGAGTGGTCGCCGGCCGAGGAGGCGTTCACGGTCGTCGCCGAGCGCGGCGACGGGTCCGCGGTCACGCTGCGAGCACGGCACCTCGCGTTGGGAATCGGGACCGCGCCGACGATCCCGGAGGCGCTGGCCGGCCTGCCGGAATCGAAGCTGACGCACACCGGCGAGTACCTGAACCGAGGCGAGGCGGCGGCCGCCGCGGGCAAGGTCACCGTCGTGGGATCCGGGCAGTCGGGCGCGGAGGTGATGCTCGACCTGCTGCGGCGCGGCGCCTCCGGAGGCCCGGCGGCGAGCTGGCTGACGCGCACGGCGTCGTTCGCGCCGCTGGACTACAGCAAACTCGTCCTTGAGATGACAACGCCGTCCTACGTCGACTATTTCCACGGCTTGCCCGAGGAGACCCGCGATCGGCTCGTCGCCGAGCAGTGGCGGCACTACAAAGGAATCTCCACGGAGACCCTCGACGAGATCCACGACGCGCTGTACCAGCGTCAGTTCGACCGCGACGCCGCAAAAGCCGAACTGCGGTGCGGCGTCGCCGTGGAATCCTCCCGAGTGGAGCCGGACGGCCGGGTGCTGCTGACCTGCCGCCACCGCGACACCGGAACTCTCTTTCAGCACCGCACCGACTTGGTCGTCGCCGCCACCGGCTATACCCAGCGAACCCCGGAGTTCCTGTCGCCGATCGACAAGTCGATCCCGCGCGACGGCCGCGGCCGCTTCCGCGTGCGCCGCGACCACTCCGTGGAGACCGACGAGACGATCGGCGGCCGGCTGTTCGTCGCCAACGCCGACCTGCACAGCCACGGCGTGGCCGCGCCCGATCTGGGCATCGGCGCGGTGCGCAACGCCGCGATCCTCAACGCCGTCGCCGGCCGCGAGGTCTACCGCCTCCCCCGCCGCACCGCCTTCACCGACTTCGACGCCGGCTGAGCCGGACGGCGGGTCACGGCGCGGCGGTCGGCTTGGAAGCGGTGACCAGTCGGGTGGCCAGCAACGGGCCGCCCCACCACGCCCGCCAGCCGAGACTGCGCCGACGCACGTCGGTCATCCCGAGTTCGCGCAGTCTGGCCGCGTACCGTCCGGTGAATGCGATGTCGGCGACGGCGAGCCGCCCGCCGGGGCGCAGCACCCGCGCGGCTTCGTCGATCGCGGCGAGACGACCCGCCATTTTGGGGATGTTGTGGATCGCCAGGCTGCTGACGACGAGGTCGAAGCTGTCGCCGTCGAAAGGCAGGCACGTCATGTCGCCGGTGCGGACGCTGACCCGGTCGGCGACGCCTTCAGATTCGGCGTTGCGTCGCGTGGACTGCGGCGAGTTGCCCGTCTGGTCGGCTCGCCACAGGTCGATTCCGGTCGCGTGGCCGTCGGGAACCAGCTTCGCGGCGGCCAGCAGCACCGCGCCGCGGCCGCAGCCGAGGTCCAGGACGTGTTCGTCTCCGCGCAGCCTCAGCCCCACCAGCACGCGGGCCCAGGCCTCGAACTTCCCCACGCGGGTCAGCCGCAGGAAGCTGACGCCGACGAACACCAGCAAGAGCGCGATCGCGCCCGACAGGATCGCGGTCGTCGTCGCGCCCGAAACGGCTTTGACGACGGCGAACACCGCGGGCGCGAGGCATATCAGCGCGTAGACGGCGGCCACGACGGGCGCGGGTATCACCCGGTAGTCGCCGTCGAATCCGTAGTCGCCGCGCGGCCGGCTCAAATCTGAGACGAGTTCACTCATCGGTTCCTCCATAGGTCGCTTCGCCGTAGTCGCGGGCGAGCTGCTCGAAAATCTCAATCGTCTTGGCCGCCGCGGCGGCCAGCTGCTCGCCTGTGGGCGGGGTCGCCGGTTCGAAGGCGCGACGCACCACGTCGGCCAGGTGTGCGGCTTTGGCCTCGAGATCGAGGTCGATTTCGGCCGGCAGCAGCGGTTCCACGCCGAAGAAGCCGAACACCGTCGCCGGCAGCGAATAGTCCAGGTCCGCCGGGCGCAGTCCCGGCCGCAGCAGGCCGTTTTCGGCGAGCACGCCCAGGTATTCGCGGGAGGCGACGAGCTTGGCGTTTTCCAGCGGGCTGCGCGCCGGGGTCGTCAAGAACCGGTCCAACGTGTCGACGTCCTGAGTGAAGATCGCCCGCAGCACCGGTCTGCGCATCGCCTCGACGAAGACCCGCCGCATGTACCGGTGCAGCGCGACCTCGCCGGCCTCGTCGCGCATGGCGGAAGTCACGGCGGCGGTCATGGCGACGGCCTCGCGCGCTCCCACGGCGAAGAACAGCTGCTCGCGAGTGCGCCAGTGCAGGTAGATCGTGCCTTTGCCGACTCCGGCGCGTGTGGCGATCTCGTCGATCGTCACGCGGCGGTATCCCCAGCGCAGCAGCAGATCCTTGGCCACGTCCAGGATCCGATCGGCGCGCGCACGCCGGTCGAGTCCTCGCGATCTGCCCATGCGGCCGCTCCTTGTCGATCGACGTTAGATGACTGATGACCAGATTAGCATTTTAGTCACATTTCAGCGTGAGCGGCTTCCGTCAAACCACAAAGAGTTGTTTGCAAAGATCTCTTTGCGGTTGTAGTCTCGGCGAAGTGAACGACGCCTACGAACCCACGCGAATCCGTCTCGACGCGCGCAATCTGCGCGGCATGGCCCACCCGGCGCGCGTGCGCATCCTCGGCAAGCTGCGTTCGGAAGGCCCCTCCACCGCCACGTCGTTGGCGCGCAGGCTGGGCATGAATTCCGGCGCCACCAGCTACCACCTCCGTCAGCTGGCCGAGTACGGCTTCGTCGTCGAAGACTCCGAGCGCGGCACCAAACGCGAACGCTGGTGGAAGGCCGCCCACTGGAGCACCGCGTTCTCCGAGCGGGAGCTGGCCGAGGACGACTCCGGCCTCGGCCAGGTGTTCTGGCGTTCGGTGGCTCAGGCCTACGCCGACGCGACGGCGCGAGCCGTCGACGAGCTGCCGACGCTGCCCGAGGAGTGGAAATCGGCGCACGAGCTCAGCGACTTCCTGCTCCAGCTGACTCCCGAGGAGGCCAAACGGCTCAGCGCGGAGATCCACGCCGTCGTCAAGCGCTACCGCACGGCCGACCCGCAGGCGGGGCAGGCGGCACCGGAGGGCGCCGTCCAAGTCTCGTTCCAGTTCCAGCTGTTCCCCCGTGCCGAGAAGCTGAGCTCCCGAAACGGGTCTTCTGAGGACAGACCGTGAGCGCCGGCGAGGCCGCGCCCGGGCGTTCGCTGCGCGGGCTGGCCGGGGTGTTGTCGGCCAACGTCGCGGCCTGGACCGGCACGCGGCTGCTGTGGATCGCCTTGCCGTGGTTCGTGCTGTCGACCACCGGAAGCGCCGCCAAGACCGGCCTGGTGGTGTTCGCCCAGATGGGACCGTTCGTGGTCTCGCAGGTCCTGTCGGGTCCGCTGATCGATCGGATCGGCCCCAGACGAGTAAGCATTGTGTGCGATCTGACGGCCCTCGTCGCCATGTCCGCCGCGCCGCTGCTGTATCTGGCGGACGCGCTGTCGCTGTGGACCTTGATGGCGTTGATGGCCGTGGTCGGCGCCGCCGACGGGCCGTCCAATTCCGCCAAGGGCGTGTTCGTTCCCTCTGCCACGCGCGCCGCCAAGGTGCCGTTGGAGCGCGGAACCGGGCTCGTCGGCGCGGCCGAGCGGACTGCCTCCACAGTGGGTCCGGCGATCGCCGGAGTGGTCGTGGCCGCCTTCGGCGGCATATACGCGCTGTGGATCGCCGCCGCGCTTTTCGGCCTCGGCGCTCTCGTCGTCGCGACCACGCTCCACGACCCGAAGCCGGAGGAGCACGAGCAGAAAGTCGAACAGGTCGACGGCTACCTGGCGCAGCTGCGGCAGGGCGCGACGTTTTTGCGCTCCGACGGACTGCTGCGCTCCATCATCGGCATGGTCGCCGTCACCAACCTGCTCGACCAGGCGTTCATGGCGGTGCTGCTGCCGGTGTGGGCCAAGTCTTCCGGACACGGCCCCGAGGTGATCGGGTTGATCGCGAGCGTGTTCAGCGCATTCTCCATTGTCGCCAGTCTGGCGGCGGCCGCCTACGGGCACCGGCTGCCCCGCCGTGCGGTCTACCTGATCGGCTTCGTGATCGGCGGCGTGCCGCGCTTCGCGATGCTGGCGCTGGGCGTGCCGCTGTGGGCAATCCTCGTCGTGGTCGCAGTCGGCGGACTCGGTTCGGGATTCATCAATCCCATCCTCGGGGCGGTGCAGTACGAGCGGATCCCGACGCCGCTGCTAGGCCGGGTCAAGACCCTCAGTCACGCGCTGGCCTGGTCCGGAATCCCCTTTGGAGGACTGGTCGGAGGGGCGCTGATCGCGCTTACCAGCCTGACAGGCGCACTGTGGATCGTGGGCGGCTGCTATCTGGTCGCGATCGTGCTGCCGGGCATGCGAAGGGAATGGTCGCAGATGAACCGCTCCGCCGACGACGCCGAACAGTCGGCCGCCGTGCCGTGACGGCGCCCTAGGTCCGTCCTTTGCGTCCCTGCGCTCGACGTAGCGAAGCCGAACGCGGAACCCAGTCGGCGAGTGTGGCGCGATAGCCCTTCGAGCGCAGCGCGTCGATCACGGACGGGTCGTCGTCGACGACAACGACGATGCGCGAGTCGGCAGCGACTTCCGCCACCTGGCGAGGCTTGAAGTGGACAGCCGGACTGCGGTCGTGGTCGGGCCGCATCAGCAGCGTCTCCACGGGCAGACCGTTGTCCTCCAGCCAAGACCGAGTGACCTCGCGCAGGCGTTCCGGCCTGCCGGTGAGCCACACCAGTCGGTGCTGCCGGGCGTATCGCCGCGCCAGGGCGACGCCCTCGGACAGCGGGCGGTCGCGGTCGGCGGCGGCGAAGAACGCGTCCCAGTCGCGACGGCGGCCGCTGACGTGATGCAGCCGATGCCGCACGTCGGCGACCACGCCGTCGATGTCGCACACCACCACGCTGTCCAGGTCGGAAATCGTATGCCGACGCCGGAAGAGCCGCCGCCGCGGCGCCTACGGCTCGCGCGTCGCGGGTCGTCGCTGCCGCTGTTTGCGCCACCCGTATCGGGTCAGCCCTCGCGGCTTGAACACCGAGGACCACGACGACGGTCAACACCGTCAGGCCTCCCACGGAGTGGGGCAGCGAGCCGGGCAGTTCGCGCGGATCGGCGCCGGAGGCCGCCTGCGCCGCCATGTAGTCGATCGTCTGCGTCTCCACCAGCAGCACCGCCGTGGCGACGACGCTCAGCACGAGCTTCGTCAACACCCAGTAGTGCCGGAACAGTCCCCACGGGGTCCCCAGCGCGTTGACGATCCCGACGACCGTCGACGCGAGCGCCAGCGGGACTACGGCGTACCAGACGATCACGTCCATCGTCAGATAGGCGCCGCGCGCGGTCTGGATGTTTTGAGTGGTCACGGCGGCGACGTCGACGGCGACGTAGGCGACGACCGCGCCGAGCCACCCGACCGAGGTCGCGATGTGCACGGTGAGCGTCAGTTTGCGCAAAACGGGCGGCATGGTCGTCAGTGTCGGCCGGGCCCATGGTCGCCGCCGACGCCCAGAAGCGTCAAGACGACGAACAGCAGGACCAGGACGCCCACGACGATCGCGGACACCTTCATCCAGCGCGGCATGCCCGGCGGCGATTCGCGCTCGTGCGGGGCGTCGTCCTCAGTGTGGGGCTGCGGGTCGGTCATGTGCGTCTCCTGTGGCGACGGGGCTGGGATGTCGACAGTTTATCGAGACACTCTGTCATTGTCAAAACGAACTGTCACGGCGTCGGCGCAGCGTATACTGGGTCGGTGCCGAAACTGTGGAACGCCACGATCGAAGCGCATCGCCACTCGGTGCGCGAGGCGATCCTGCACACCACGTGGGCGCTGGCGACCAAGCACGGGCTGACGTCGGTGACGATGTCGCAGATCGCCGAGAGGACCGGCATCGGGCGCGCGACGCTGTACAAGTACTTCCCCGACGTCGAGGCGATCCTGACCGCCTGGCACCAGCAGCACGTCGCCGGTCACCTGGAGCACCTGACTGGGCTCGCCGGCGCGGACAAGGCGCCCGGCAGGCGACTCGAATCGGTGCTCGGGGCCTACGCCGAGATCTGCCGTCACCGCGAGTTCCACGGCGTCGAGATGGGGGCGCTGCTGCACCGCGGCGAGCACGTCGTCCACACGCAGCAGCAGCTCGTCGACCTGTTTCGGGATCTGCTGGCCGACGCCGCGGCCGCCGGCGACGTTCGCGACGACGTCGCCCCCGCCGAGCTCGCCGGGTACTGCGTCCACGCCCTCGCCGCGGCCGGAAGCCTCCCGTCCCAGGCGGCGGCACGCCGGCTCGTCGACGTCGTCCTGTCTGGACTGCTCCCCGAACCGTCCTGATTCGACTGCCCGGGTTCAACGCGACGCGTCGAGCAGCGCCTCGGCCGCGCTGGTTCTGGCGTAGAACCTGACTCGGCTCACGATTCGGGACCGAATCTGACAAGACCCGCCTGATTCATCTCGACTTGACGCATGCCGATATAGGTATAGGATGGCGACCATGGCACGAGCAGCCACGACCTCGGACGTCTTCAACGCGATCGCCGAACCGCAGCGCCGGGACATCCTGGCGCTGCTGCGGGCGGGTGAGCGGCCGGTGACCGAGCTGGCCCGGGAGCTGGGGATGACCCAGCCGGGGGCGTCCAAGCACCTGCGAGTGCTCCGGGAGGTCGGGCTGGTGCGGGACCGCAAGGCGGGCAAACAGCGCCTGTACGGCCTTGACGCCCGCGGGCTGCGGCCGGTCCACGAGTGGGTCGGCGGGTTCGAGCGGTTCTGGAACGAGAGCTTCGACCGGCTGGACGCATACGTGCAGGACCTCAAGCAGGCAAGACAGGAGGAGTAGCTGATGAGCACGGCAGGACAAGGAACGCCGGCGCAGTCCGCGACGGCCGAACGCGAGATCGTGATATCCCGGGTCATCGACGCCCCACGGGAGCTGGTGTTCGAGGCGTTCACCGAGGTCCGGCACCTGTCGCGGTGGTGGGGACCGGAGGGGTTCACCACCACCACGCAGTCGTTCGAGTTCCGCGTCGGCGGAGAGTGGGACTTCGTGATGCACGGACCGGACGGGACGGACTACACCGAGTGGATCACCTGGACCGAGATCGCCCCGCCGGAGCGGATCGAGCTGCTCCACGG
>JBOGDN010000392.1:0-15458 GCA_050742995.1 Stackebrandtia sp.
CTGCCGCATCGCGTCACGCTGACGGCCTCGCCGGACTCCGTCGACGCGCACCTGAGCGCGGCGCTGGGAACCGACGTCCACCTCTGCATCCACATAGGCCCGGCGCGGGCGAACCGCAAACCGGTGCTGCAGCTGCTCGACGCCGACGCGCGCACCGTCGGCTTCGCCAAGATCGGGTTCAACGAACTCACCCGGTCGCTCGTCGACGAGGAGACCGCCGCGCTGCGCCGGCTGTCGCAAACTCGGCTGCAGCGGCTGCGAGCCCCGCGGGTGCTGCACGCGGGATCCTGGCGCGGCAACAGCGTGCTGGTTCAGGAGGCGCTTCCCGGCTGGTCGCGCCCGGCCCGGAGCGACCCGCGCCGCCTGGCCGACGCCATGCGAGAGCTAGCCGAGTGCCTTGGCGTCGAAGACGCGTCGCTTTCGAAAAGCGGGTACGCCGCCACCCTGCACGAGCGGCTCGACGTCCTCGCCGAGCGTGCGGACCCCGACGCCGCGACCCTGGTCGAGGCGGGCCGTCGGCTGCTGCGCGGCAGCGGCGAACAGCGGCTCGCCTTCGGGGCCTGGCACGGCGACTGGACGCCGTGGAACTGCACCGAGCTTTCCGGCGAGGTCCTGCTGTGGGACTTCGAGCGGTTCACCTCCGGCGTGCCGATCGGCTTCGACGCCCTGCACTACAGCCTGCAAAGCGACATCGTCACGCGAGGCGGCGACCCGACGACGGCGGTGCTTTCGCTGCTGGCCGGCGCGGCGCGGCTGCTGCGGCCCTTCAACGTCGACGCCGACGCCTCCGCCGTCTGCGTCCGGCTGTACCTGGTGGATCTGGCCGCCCGCTACCTCGCGGACCGCCAAGCCGAGGCCGGAGCGCCGCTGGGAGCGCTTGGCCGCTGGCTGCTGCCGACACTCCTGCGCCACGTCACCGCCGATGGAGGCACACGTTGAGAGTTCGCTCCGAACTAGTCCCCACCCCTGTCAAACGGATCATCCACACCGGGTCGCGCACCTACGGGAAGCTGACCTCCGGCGGCAGGCTGCTGCCGGGGTTCCTGCTGTGCGGCGGGCAGCGCTGCGGCAGCACGTCGCTGTACCGCGCGCTGGCGAGCCATCCGGCGATCATGAAGCCGATATTCCATAAGGGAATACACTATTTCGACACCGGCTATCACAACGGCGTCTCGTGGTACCGGGCGCATTTCCCGACCCGCGCCGCGGCCCAGCGCATCAGCGAGCAGACCGGGCTGGCGGCGCAGGCGTTCGAGTCCAGCCCGTACTACCTGTACCACCCGCTGGCCGCCGAGCGCTTCGCCCGCGACCTCCCCGGCGTCAAGCTGATCACGCTGGTGCGCGACCCGGTGCAGCGTGCCCGCTCCCAGCACGCCCACGAGGTCGCGCGCGGCTTCGAGCCGATCGTCGACTTCGCCGAGGCGCTCGAGGCCGAGGAGTCGCGGCTGTCCGGTGAGTTCGACAAGCTCAGCCGCGATCCGCGGCACTACAGCTTCAGCCACCAGCATCACGCCTACCGGGACCGCGGCCGCTACTCCAACCATCTGGAGCGCATCGCCCGAGTCGTCGCGCCCGAACGCATGCTCGTGATCGACAGCGGCGACTTCTTCGCCGACCCCGAGCCCGTCTACCACCGGATCCTGCGCTTTCTGGGCCTGCCGTGGCTCGGCGATCCGGAGTTCGCCAAACACAACGCCCGACCCCGCAGCGCCCCCGACGACCTCGCCGTCGACGCCGAACTGCGGCGGGGCTTCGCGCCGTACGACGTGCGTCTGACCGAGTGGCTCGGCAGAACGCCGTCATGGCGGCGCTGACGACGGAGAAAAGACCCGACCCGCCGCAGCGGACGGCCGTGCTGAGGGCGACCGCTCGCGGCGGGCTTTTGAACCTGGCCGGTGCGGGCGTCGCCGCGGTCGGCGGGCTGGCGATCACCTGGCTCGCGGCGGCAGCGCTCGGGCCGGACGCCGCCGGGCAGTTCTTCGCCGCGTCCTCGGCGTTCCTGCTGGCGGCCGCCGTCGCCAGGCTGGGGACCCCCACAGGTCTCGTGTACTGGCTGGCCCGCATCGACTACGACGATGGCCCTGTCACGATGGGCGCGATTCTGCGAGCCGCGCTGATCCCGGCGGGAGTCGTGTCGGCGGGCTTCGCCGTCGTCGGTGTATTCGCCGGGGAGCACACCGCCGCCTGGTTCGCCGGCTCCGACGGCGCATACGTCGACATGCTGCGCGTGCTGTCAGTGTTCGTGCCCGCCGCGGTGGCGATGGAAGCCCTCTTGGCGGCCACGCGGGGCTTTCAGCGCATGCGCGCCACCGTCGTGGTCGACAAGCTCGGACGCACCCTGGCGCAGCTGGGTCTGCTGGTCGCGGCCGTGACGTGGATCGGCGGCGACCCGACGGCCGCGGCGCTGGCGTGGGCGCTGCCGTACCTGCCGGCGGCCGTGGCCGCGGCGTGGTGGCTGTACCGCATGCGTCCGGCACGCACGGCGCCTCCCCCGCCGCCTGAGAGCTCGCATGACACGACGCGACGGTTCTGGGCCTACACTGCGCCGCGTGCGCTGGCGGGCGTCGCACAGCTGGCTCTGCAGCGGCTGGACATCTTGCTGGTGGCCGGGATGCTGGGCTTCGCCGAGGCGGCGATCTACACGGTGGCCACCCGGTTCGTCGCGGTGGGGCAGCTCATCGCCTCCGCCATCGGCACGGCCGTGCAGCCCCGCCTCGCCTCGAGCCTCGCCCGATCGGATCACGCGACCGCGCAGCGGCTCTACCAGAGCAGCACCTGCTGGATCGTGCTGACCACATGGCCGTTCTACCTGCTGACGGCCCTGGCCGCACCGTGGTATCTGCGCCTGTTCGGCCCCGAGTACGTCACCGATCAGGCTGTGACGACGGTGTGGCTGCTGGCCGGCGGCATGCTGGTGGCCACCGCGTGCGGGGTCGTCGACAGCGTCCTGGTCATGGCCGGACGCACCGGCTGGCAGCTGTACAGCGTCGCCGGGGCGCTCGCGGTGAACGTGGCGCTGAACCTGCTGCTCATCCCCTCGCTCGGCATCCTGGGCGCGGCCGTAGCGTGGGCGGCGGCGCTGGCGGTCAACAATCTGGTCCCGCTTGCGCAGCTGGCGTTCGGCGTCAGACTGCACCCGCTGGGACGCGGCACGCTGACCGCGATGGCTCTGGCGGGGGTGTGCTGCGGCGTGCTGCCGGCCTTTGCGGGGCTCGCCGGCGAGCCCGCCGCGGCGCTGGCTTTCGGCGCGGGGGGATGCGTGTACGTCATCTCGGCGTGGCGGATGCGGAAAAACCTCGTCTGAGGGACGCCTGCGGAGACAATGTCCTCCATGCGCACCGACTACACCGAAGTTTTCCGCGACCCGAAGGCAGTGGAGAAGTACGCCGAAGAGACGTACGCCCCCGGCACGTTCTCCTCCGTGGTCTCGGAAAGACAGCGGCAGTGGCTGCGCGGCTTCGTGTCCGAGGCCTTCGACGCTCCGCCGGTGCAGCACGATTTCGCCTGCGGCACGGGACGCGCGATGCGCATGCTCGAGGGCGCGGTCGCCGCCTCTCACGGCTACGACACTTCCGAGGCGATGCTGACGCGGGCCTGCGAGACGGGCGTCCCCGGCGAACTGCACCTGATTCGAGAGACCGGACCGCTGCCGACGTCGCACGCGCGCCCGACGCTGGTGACGATGTTCCGGCTGCTGCTCAACGCGTCGGACGAGGTGCGCGACCGGGCCATGGAGTTCGCGCGCGGCATGCTGCCCGACCGCGACTCCGGGCTGCTCGTGTGCGAAAACCACGGCAACGCGCGGTCTATTCGTCACGTGCGGGCGATCCTGCGGCGGCACGACACCGCGTCGTGGTTCGCCGAACTCGGCCACGCCCAGGTGCTGAAGCTGCTCGACCGGCACGGTTTCGAGCTGGTCGCGCGCCAGGGGTTCACCATGCTCACTCAGGGCTTCTACCGTCGTGCTCCGCTGTCGTGGATCGCGCCGAAACTCGACGACGCGGCGGCTCGCCGCGGCTGGACGGCGGCCGTGGCCACCGACGTGGTCTACGTGGCCCGTCGGAAGTAGAGCCCGCCGCAAGCAGAGGCTGGTTTTCGGCCGCCGCCGGATAGCCTGATCCACATGCCGGACGCGCGCGGGCGACAGCTCGACCTCTACACCGTCGACGGCGTCAGGTTGGACGCTGTGCACCTGCCGGCAGACGACGCGGACCTGGCGATCGTGATCGCTCACGGCTTCTCGGGATCGTGGCGCAACGCCCGCACGCGCCATATCGCTCGCGCGCTTGGCGGTGGGGTGCTTGGAGGTGCGGCGCTCGGGGGTCGCGTCGGCGTCGTCGGCTTCGATTTTCGCGGACACGGACGCTCGGCTGGGGCGTCCACCGTCGGCGACCAGGAGACGTTCGATCTGGCAGCCGCGGTCGACTACGCGCGCCGCCAGGGCTATCAGCGCGTGGCGGTCATGGGGTTCTCGATGGGAGCGGCGGTCGCGGTCAGGCACGCGGCGCTGCATCGGGGCGTGGACGCGGTCGTGTCGGTCAGCGGGCCGGCTCACTGGTATTACCGGGGGACCGCGCCGATGCGCATGCTGCACCACGCCGTCGAACGGCCCGCCGGACGGCTCCTTAGCCGGATGGCGCTGCGCACACGGATCAGCTCGGGCGGCTGGCCGACTCCGCCGCCGCCGACGCCGGAGGCTGTGGCGCACAAGATTTCGCCCGCGCCGCTGCTGGTGGTTCACGGCGACGACGACCGTTTCTTCCCGCTGCGGCACGCCTACGCGCTTCACGAGGCGGCCGTCGCGCCGAAGGAGTTGTGGATTGAGCGCGGCATGGGGCACGCCGAATCGGGCATGACGCCGGAGCTGGCGCGACGGCTCGCCGACTGGGTGTCGGGGGCCGTTTAAACGGCAAGCAGCGCCCGGCGGTGTGGGGAGGGTGTCAGTTGTCTGGCTGTCGCGGCGCGGCGGCGGGCGTGGAGCGCGCGGCGGGCCGCGGCGGCGCCTTCTTGCAGGATCGCGACGAAGGCGGCGTTGTGGCGACGGCGTGGACGGTCGGGTTTGACGCGCGCGTCGATCAACACCGCGGACAGGCTGGACAGCAGGTCGACGGCCCACACGTGGCGGGCGCACCCGTAGCGGCCCCAGGCGCGGCCGCACTGGCCGCATCGCTTGCGGCGGCCGATTCCCGTTCGCTTCGGACTGTGGCGGCAACGCCAGGATGCGGCCAAGGCGGCCTCGGCGGCCAGGTCGTCGGTTAGGGTCAACGCGTACATGATCGGGGCTCCTTTTCCCGTGTTGTTTCCGGTCATGCGGGCGGCCAACTGGTTACGACAGTCGGCCGCCCAACTTTTTCTCGCGGTTGTCGGGTTTCCTTTCCCGCGAAGACCTGCCGGCGGCGGTTACTTCGCGACGCTGCGGCGCGGCGGTCGGATGCGGGTGGTGGCGATGGTGTGGACGGCCCAGGCGTAGTCCTCGCAAGGCCAGTGCGCGTCGCAGGCCAGACAGGTCTGCCCGAAGCGGGTGGGCCGGGCGGGCTCGTGATCGCGGTGAATCGCCCACGGATCACGAGACTCTTCTTGCGGATTCACGGCTGTTTCCCCTCCCGGACGCGGGCGGCCAACTCCACGCGCACGATGCTCGACAGGCACGCGGCCAAACCCGACAGCATCGATTCCTTCAGACGCCCGTGCTCATCGCGATCCACGTAGGTCAGAAGCGGCAACAACCGCTCCCGCAACAGCCGAACCCCGCCGAACTCCAACGCCTCCCCGGCATCCAACCGCCGCACATCCTCAGCAGTGACATGACTTTCGTTCGCCATGACAGACCCTTCCTTCGCCTCACGTGGCGCTCCGTACCGTGTGAGCTGGACTCTTGCAGTCATCTAACCACAGATTGGCGAAGAAGTAAGATACGTATCCAAATAAAACTTGAAAATCTATTCGATTGACGGTTCTAGATCCTGCTGTGAGAGCTGCTCGCGATTCGGTGGAAGATAAGCTGCTGCCATGACACGCAGTGATCCCTTGGCGCAACGGTGGCTTGTCGGCGTGGAACTGGCTCGGTTGCGGCGGCGTGCGGGCATGACCTTGCTCGAAGTCTCCACCGCGACCGACATATCCAAGCCCAAGCTGGGGCACTTCGAATCGGGCCGCTACCACCAGAACTCCGACGACATCGCCCGCATCGCCCGCGCCTGCGGCGCTTCCGACGCCGAAGCCGACCGCCTTGTGGCGCTGTCGCAGCAGTCAGACGGCAAGACCTGGTGGGCGCCATGGTCACATGTTGTGGCGAGCTGGTTCAAGACCTATCTCGGGCTCGAAGGGTTCGCCGAATCGATCTTCGCCTTCGAACCGATCGTGATGCCCGGGCTGCTTCAGACAGCCGATTACGCCGAAGCCATCACGCGCGCGTCGATCGTGGTGCGCCCCGATTACGTCGCGCGCCTGGTGGAGCTGCGCCGCGCCCGCGCCTCCCGTTTGGAGGGGGACTCGCCGCTGCAAGTGCACGCCGTCATCGGCGAGCCCGCACTGCGGCTCCACGCGGGCACCCCGGAGGTGCGCATGGCACAGATGAGGCACCTGACAGATCTGGCCGAACATCCCAACGTCACCATCCAGGTGCTCAGCCTGGAAAACGGTCCATACGCCGCGCTCAGCGCAGGAAAATTCGATCTCTTCCGCTTCGCCCACGCCGACCCCATCGCGTACACCGAGCAGCTCGACGACGCCAAGTACGTCCATGACCTTGACAAGATCGGGACATACAATGTTGTTGTCGAGGATCTGCAACGCTTGGCGTACACTCCAAGCGCTTCGCTGGATCTGATACGCGAAGCGATTGACTAGGAGTTTTTGGAGCTGCCGTGAACAGACATGCCATTGCCGCTGCATGGCGTAAGTCCACCCGCAGCAACGGATCAAGCGCATGCGTCGAGGTCGGCTGCGTTCACGACGCCGCTTGGCTCAAGAGTTCTCGGAGCAACGGTTCAGATGCTTGCGTGGAGGTCGCGGAGCTGACCGCATCTGTCGCCGTGCGCGACTCGAAACTGCCCACCGACGGCGACTTCCCCTACCTCGCCATGTCCCCCGCCGACTGGACCGGCCTCGTCAACGCCATCCGCACCGGCAAACTCGACCACTGACCGGCGATCAACTCTCCGGCGTCTCGACGACGTTGAGCCGCTCGACGTCCTCGGTCGACTCGCCGAGCTCGGCCAGCAGCAGCCGCAGATTGTCACGATCGGCGGGCGTCACCGGAACACTCTGATTGGCCAATGCGGCAGTCAGTTCTGCGACTGCCACACCCGGCTCGCCCGCGTCGACTTCTTCCCGAACGAAGCGTTCAGTCTGAGGGCTCGCCTTCGGAGCCAGTCGATCGACGATCTCGTCGAGCAGCCTGAAAAACTCCTGCGATTCCATCGCATTCACCCTATCTGGGATTACGTTCTACGCCGAGACCACGCAACGGGTGTCCTGTCCACACGCTGCCGTCTCGATTGACGACCACGCGAATCGTGACGCCGTCCCGCGTCCCCTCGCATATCCATCCACCGCGTTCTCGAGTGCTGGGCGGGTAGTCCGGGCTTTTCGCCACGTCGCTGATTGCGTCGAGGATCTTGTCGTCGTCCCAGTCGCGGGGGAACTTGCTGGCGCGAGGGACTTGTGAATCCCAGCGGTGGCCGCCGCTGCGCCCGTCGAAATCGCCGTTCAGGATGTGGCTTCGGCGTCCGGGAGTGATTTCGCCGAGGCGGGGCATGGCGTCGCGTGAGGCGGCCAGGTCGGGGGCGCTGTCCCAACCGGATTCCGGCCGCGTAGGAGCCGGGCCGGGGCCGGCGGAGGCCGCTGGTGCCGGCGTTAAACCGCCCTCGCCTTTGGCGCGTTTCGCGGCGGCGATGGCCTCGTCCAACGCCGCCTTCGCCACGGCTATCGCGTTTGTTCCTTCACGGCCCTTGTCCGCCGCGCCGCTGACCATCGCGGCACGCTCGCGCACCTCGGCGGCGGCCAAGAAGTCAGCGACCTGGTCGCCTTCGGCGCAGCCCCGCTCGACCTCGACCGAAGCGGCGTCAAGATGCGGCTTGGCCGCCTCCAAAGCGGCGATGAAATCATCCAAACCCGCCATGCCGGTACGTTACCGCGCCACCGTCAATCCTCGGCCAACTCCAGCCAGCGCTCCTCGCGCACCGTCTCAGAGCCCTAACGCCGCCGCAGGCCCTGCCAACCGGAGGCAGCCAGCAGACGGGCGGCCGCGGGCGCGTCGTGAACGACATACCTGCCGAACAAGCGCCGCGGCTCGCTGGCGAGGCGGTGCAACCATTCACAACCGCTGCGTTGCATCCACTGGGGCGCACGTCTGCGCACTCCGGCGACGAAGTCAATCGCGGCGCCGCAGCCAAGAAACCAAGCATCAGGCAAGTGCACCGCCAGACGCGCAATAAGGCGCTCCTGCTTCGGGAATCCCAATCCCACGAACACGATCCGCGGCCTGGCGACACATAGCTCGGCGACCAGGGCGGTCATCGCGGCGGGATCAGAGTCGAAACCCATCGCGGGACTGACGGCGCCGGCCACGCGCAGGCCGGGATATTCGGCGCATAGCCGCTCGGCCGCGGCGCGGGCCGTGGACGGCTCGTCTCCGGGACCACCCCCCAACAGGAAGACCCCCACCTCGGAATCAACCGCCAACCGCGACAGGCTCCAGATGAGGTCGCTGCCGGCCACCCGCTCGGGCAGGCCGCGACGCGCCAGCCGCGACGCCCACACCAGGGGCGCCCCGTCGGCGACCACCAAGTCGCCCGACCCGACATGAGCGCGGGCCTCGGGGACGCGTCGCACCTGCCGCACAATGTCCACGTTGGGAGTGACGATGCGGCCGCCCCTCCCCTCGGCGAGCGCGACGCCGACGCGGTCGACGACCTCCGCGGCCGTCAGCGCGTCAAAACGAACGCCTCCGACGGCCACGCGGGGACGGGTTACAGGGCGAAAACTGTGAGTGATTCCGTAGGGCACGTCGCCAGACGCTAGCGGCACGATCGGCCCCGGTCCTGGATTTCCAAAAAATTGCGCCTGATCGCGACCAATTGCGCCAGATCGCGCCTAGAGAAACCGATTTCCGAATCCCGCCGCCCGCAAGGCGTGTCCTTTTGGGCGCCTCAACCGGTTATACATGTGAGCCAAACGACTACTGGGAGCAATGGTGCGATGACACTAGTGCGCGAACGAGTCAAGGTGTTGTTCATAGGGGGGTTGGGCCGCAGCGGCACCACGTTGCTGGAGCGGCTTTTGGGCCAGCTGCCCGGAGCGGCGCCGCTCGGCGAGGTGGCGCACCTGTGGGAACGCGACATCCGCGACGACGAGGCCTGCGCCTGCGGCTCGTCGTTCTCGGCGTGCGAGTTCTGGCTGCGCGTGGGCGCCGCGGCGTTCGGCGACTGGTCCCGAGTCGACCTGGACCGGCTCCTGGAGCTGAAGGCCACCGTCGACCGCACCCGCCACATCCCCGCGCTGGCCGCGCGCAAGCTCAAGGGCCCCTACCGCAAGCTCGTCGACGAGTACTCGTCCTACTACCACCGGCTCTACGCGGCCGCGGCCGCCGACACCCGCGCCCAGTTCGTCGTCGACTCCTCCAAGCACGCCTCCCTGGCCTATTGCCTGCGCTGGTGCGAGGACATCGACCTGCGGGTGCTGCACGTGGTACGCGACTCGCGCGGAGTGGCGTACTCGTGGACCAAGGAGGTCGCCCGGCCCGAATCGCGCGGCGGCGACCAGATGACCCGTTACTCCCCCACCCGCACCGCGTTGCTGTGGAACGCGCAGAACGCGGCGTTCAGCCTGCTGCGCCGCAGAGGCGTGCCGGTGCGCCGCGTGCGCTACGAGAAGCTCATGGCCGACCCGCGCGCCGTCGTCGGCAGGCTCGCGGAGTTCGCGGGCGCGCCCATCACCCACGACGCACAGCTGCAGTACATCGGCGACGACTACGCCGACCTCGGTCCGAGCCACTCCGCGGCGGGCAACCCGATGCGGTTCACCGTGGGACGGGTGCCGCTGCGGCACGACGACGAGTGGACCGAGGAGCTGCCAGCCTCGCGTCGCCGTCTGGTGTCCACGCTGACGCGGCCGCTGCTGAATCGGTACGGCTACCTGAACTCGAACCCGGCCGACGGACGTCCGGTCCTGCCGATCGTGCCGCAGCAGGTCCCCGAAGAACCCGAAGAAACAGCCGTCCCCGCGGGGGTCCGCGATGAGTGACTGGCCCTCCGTCGGCGTGGTGATCCCCACGCACAACCGCCCCGACATGATGCGGGCCGCGCTGAACTCGGTCCTCACGCAGGATTACCCGGGCCGGCTCGGCGTCATCGTGGTGTACGACCGCGCCAAGCCCGACATGTCTCTGGAGCAAGACGGCCCGCTTCCGGTGCGGGTGCTGAAGAACGTCCGCACTCCCGGGCTCGCCGGGGCCCGCAACACCGGCATCCGCGCCCTCGACACCGACCTGGTGGCGTTCTGCGACGACGACGACGTGTGGCTTCCGGGCAAGCTGGTCGCGCAGGTGTCGGCCATGGATCGCGGCGCCGAGATGGCCACCTGCTCGGTGACGGTCAGCTACCAGGGCAAGTCGACGCCCCGCATCGCCGGCATGTCCCAGGTGCGGCAGGCAGACCTGCTGCGCTCGCGCATGATGATGCTCCACTCCTCGACGTTCCTGCTGCGGCGCTCGTCCATGCTCGGCGGGCTCGGTCTGGTGGCCGAAGACGCGCCGGGCAGCCAAAACGAGGACTGGGACCTGCTGCTACGCGCCGCGAGGCGACGTCCCATCACGCACGTGGACACCCCGTACGCCAAGATTCACTGGGGCGGCTCGCACTTCGAGACGCGCTACGACACCAAGATCTCGTCGCTGCGCTGGATGCTGGAACGGCACCCCGAACTGCACGGCAGTCCCGCCGGCGCCGCCCGCGTATACGGCCAGCTGTCCTGCTGGCACGCGGCCGTCGGCGACCGCGCGGCCGCGCTGCGCTGGGCCGGCAGGGCCTCGGCGACGCGCTGGAGCGAACCGCGGGCAGTCATCGGCGCCGCGGCGGCGCTGGGCCTGGTGAGCGTCCCGATGGTCCTCGGTCTGCTGCACAAGCGAGGTCGCGGCTTGTGAGCCGACGGTCGACGGGTTCGGGCGAACCCGCGCCTGACGTGTGACGTCGGCGAGCGTGAGGCCTTCGGCGCGGCCTCAACGCTCGCCGTAATCCGTGTTGCCTGTGTGCGAGCGGGTCCGGCAGGAACGCCGCTCGCCTCGGCGCCGAAAGGGCCTTCGGCACCTGTCGTCACGTCACACGTTCACGGGCGGGAGCTACTGCGCGCCGGCGCCGGCGGTGCGAGAACGATGCATGGACAGCACGTACTCGACCAGCTCGATGAGCACCGCCTTGGTGGATTCGCGCTGTCGGGCGTCGCATCCCACCACCGGCGTCTGCGGGGAGACCGCCAGGGCCTCTCGCACGTCCTCGATCTCGTGGTACTGCTTGCCGTCGAACTCGTTCACGGCCACCAGGTATGGCAGGCGGCGGTGCTCGAAGAAGTCGATGGCGGCGAAGCTGTCGGCAAGACGGCGCGTGTCGACTATGACGATCGCTCCGATGGCACCGCGCACCAGCTCGTCCCACATGAACCAAAACCGCGTCTGGCCGGGGGTGCCGAACAGATACAGGATGAGGTCGCTGTCGATGGTGATACGGCCGAAGTCCATAGCCACGGTTGTGGTGTTCTTCTGCGCCACGTACTCATTGTTGTCCACCCCCTCAGAGGCAGACGTCATGATCGCTTCGGTCGTCAACGGCGTGATCTCCGAAACCGAGCCGACCAAAGTGGTTTTACCTACGCCAAAACCGCCGGCGATGACGATCTTCGCCGAGGTCACCCGTCCGTTTGCTGGGCGGTCAGCCACGTCTACAGCCTCCGAAGTCCACTGAGCACTCGTTCAAGCAGTTCAGTCCCTACTGCGTCTTCGGGACCTCCTGCCGCCGGTTCATGTACTGCCAACAGTCCGTCCGCCGCCATGTCCGCGACAAGGACGCGGGCGACCCCGAGCGGCATCTGCATGCGCGCCGCGATCTCCGCCATGGACTGCAAACCGACGCCGCACATGCCGGCAATCGTCTGTTGTTCCTGCCCTGAAAGCAAACCGCCGGCACGACCACGCGCGGTCGTCTCCACCAGCGCCTCCATGGCTATTTCCAGTCTGGGCTTGGTACGGCCACGCGTCACCGCGTATGGGCGCACCAGTGACCCGGCGCCGACCGAGTCGTCACGATCGAGAACCATCGCTACTCCCAACACAATCGCCCCTGCCGGACGACCAGACCTTTGGCATTAACAGCCACATATATATCTGTAACCCTAAGTATTCGGTTATCACTTGGCAACACGTCGACACGGACTCTACAGGGTCTGCACTCTCAACGCACTCCTTCGTTTGGAGCGCCCCGAGACTCGGGGGTGAGGGCCTGGCCGACCCGGTCGACCAACAGCGCCATCTCGTATCCGACCTGCCCGACGTCGCAGGTGCGCGACGCCAGGACCGCGAACGACGAGCCGTCGCTGATCGACATCAAGAACAGGAAACCATTGTCCATCTCGACGACGGTCTGCAGCACCGCGCCGCCTTCAAAGCAGCGCGACGCGCCCTGCGTCAAGCTCACCAGACCGGACGCCACGGCGGCGAGCTGGTCGGCCCGGTCCCGCGGCAGATTGCGCGAGGCGGACAGCAACAGCCCGTCCGCGGAGACGGCTACGGCGTGCGCCACTCCCGGGACTCGCTCCGCGAAGCCCGCGAGCAGCCAGCCTAGATCCTGCGCTCCCGCTTGAGTCGTCATTCGTCGCGCTCCTTGCCTGACCTGTTGGTCGTCGATTCGCCGTCCCGACCCCGTTGAACGCCGCGGTGGTAGGCGGAGAGGAGACCGCGGACACCTTCGGGGTTGCGCCGAAGTTTAGCTGTCGGTGGCTCGTCCTCCGGCTGTCGTACCGACCCGGGAACCAGCCGGTCCCCCGGCTTTCGCCTGGGCAGGCCGGCCTTGGTGTCGTCCTCGGCTTCGCGACGGCTAGCCTCGGCGGCCACCTGCCATCCCTGGTCGGCCGGCGTCTGCCAGCTTTTCTCGGCGGCGCGCGACGGGGGCCGCGAGGCCTCCGTCTCCACGGTAGTGGTGGATTGACGGCGCGGCAGGCCTCCGGGCCCGGGAGCGGCTTTCGTCCCGCTGTTGCGGGTGGCGCCGTAGGGCGGCGGCGACGTCGGCGTGGACGAGGGCCGCGAGGCGGCGGGCTTGCGCGGCGACGCCGGCAGCGCCTTGTCGGCCTTCTCGGTCTTGCCGGCCGGCTCCGGGGCTCCCGCGCGGCGCGGCGCCGGCGTGGACGTCTTGAACCAGTCCGACTCGACCTCGCGGAAGATCGGCAGTTCCATGGTCTCGTCTGCCGCAGCGGGGGCATACGGCGCCGGTTCGGAGGTGCGCGACCGCGGCAGAGCCGGCCACGCCGGAGGCGCGCCGGGCGACGTGGGCGACTTGGTCGGCCTCGACGGAGTCTCGGAGCGCGACGGGGACGCCGCGGAGGCGTCGAGTCGGATCGACGGCAGCGCGTTCGGGGCCTCGTCGGTCGCGCCGTCGGCGACGAGTTCGCCGGTGACCTCCATGACCTTGCGTTTGGGCAGCCCGTTCGCGGCGGTGTCGCCGGGGCGGAACGAGACGCCGGGCGGGCTCGCCGGGGTGCGGCGGCCGGGGCCGGCGGAGTCGGGGTGCTGCCCGTTGCCGCCGGACGGCGGGGCCGGGGTGAAGGGTTCGACGTGCTCGCCGTCTGGCACCTTCAGCGGCTCGAACAGGCTGTTCGGCACCTCCAGCCCTTGGGCGGGGGTGGGCGCCGGCGGCGTCGGCGCCTCGGCGCCGGGAAGCTGGCGCTGAGTGCCCGTGTTCCTGGGCCCCGCGGCGCCGGCGGAGTACTGGTGGCGCGCGCCTGGCGCGGTGAGGATGGTCTGCGGCAGCACCAGTTCGGCGATCGTGCCGCGTCGTCCCGGGCCGTCTTGCAGCGTCACCGTCAAGCGGTGCCGCTGCGCCAACTTCGCCACGACGACCAGGCCCATCATCCGCGACGCGGAGAGGTCTTCGCTGGTTTCGGTGCGCAGCTGCTCGTTGACGTCGGCCAGCTGCTGCGGCGACATCCCGATGCCTCGGTCGGTGATGCGCATGTGTATGTCGCCGCCGACCTGCCGGGCCTCGGCGACGACGGCGGTGTCCGGCGGCGAGAATGAGGTGGCGTTGTCGAGCAGCTCGGCGACGAGGTGGACGATGTCGTTGACCACCCCGGCCTCCACCTCGGAGTCGGCGAGCAACGTGCCGAACTCCACGCGGGTGTAGTGCTCCACCTCGGACTGGGCCGCGCGCAGCACGTCGCCGATGTGCGCCGACTCGTGCTCGACGCGCGAGGCGTCGGCGCCGGCGAGCACCAGCAGGTTCTCGTCGTTGCGGCGCATCCGGGTCGCCAGGTGGTCGAGCTGGAACAGTTCGGCGAGCCGGTCGGGGTCCTCCTCGCCGCGCTCAAGCCGGTCCAGGTGGCCGATCAGCCGGTCCACCATGCTCTGGCTGCGTCTGGCCAGGTTGATGTACATCTGCGCCACCGAGTCGCGCAGCGCGGCCTGCTCGGCGGCGATCTTCACCGCCTCGCGGTGGATCTCGTTGAAGGAGCGGGCGACCATGCCGACCTCGTCCTTCTGGTACATCCGCAGCGGGTCGTCGATCTCGGCGGCCACTTCCGCGGGAGCGCGCTTGTCCTTGGCGTCCGGGTTGCGGACGGCGTCGACGGCTCGCGGCAGCTCGACGCGCGCCGTCTCCTGCGCGCCTTCTCTCAGCCTGCGCAGGCTCAGCGCCATGGAACGCGCGATCACCAGGGCCGCGACCACCGCGAGCACCAGGGTGATCAGCACGGCGGCGATCTCGACGAGCACCCGCTGCACCACCGCGTCGCGGATGTCGCGCGCCGTGGTCACCGCCCGGTCCTGGGAGAAGTCCACGAAATGCTGGCTGGCGTCGTGCCGGCTGTCGTAGGCACCCATCAGCGCCTCGTGGTCGATGCCGAGGCTCGACGTGGGGTCTCCGCTTTGCACCGATTTTTCAAAGGTGTTGGCCGGGCGGCTGTCGGCCGCGCCGAGCCCTTCGGTGTCGAACAGCGCTTCGTCGGGGTACAGCCTTCGCACGCCGATGCGCTCGTACTCGGTCAACGCCGTCTCGCGCGCCACCGTCAGGAGCACGAACTCCCGGTACTTGGTTCCCAGGCTGTCGCCGTCGGCAAGCGGCAGGGCAAGCAGCCGCATCCGTTCGGAGTATTCGTCGGCGACGGTCAGCAGGTTCGCCGCGCGCAGGTCTTTGGTCAGTTTGGGGTCGGTCGCGGCGTCGACGGCGTACTGGAGCACGAACTGCAGCCGCGTGATC
>JBOGDN010000393.1:0-1660 GCA_050742995.1 Stackebrandtia sp.
GCCCCGCACGGCTGTGCTGCGGCTGGGGCGAGCCGCGGCGGCAGACGCCGAAGCCCCGGCGGCCGGCGGCCGGATCCTGCGGGCGGTGGCATAGTGCGCGCACTGGTCGTGTGGTGTCCGGATTGGCCGGTCGTCGCGGCGTGTCGGGAAGCCGGAATCGACGCGGGCGAGGCGATCGCGGTGACGGGGGCCGACGGTCGCGTGGCGGGGTGTTCGCCGGCGGCGCGCCGATCCGGGGTGGCGGCGGGGATGCGGCGTCGCGACGCGGAGGCGGCCTGCCCGAGCCTGCGGGTGATTGGCGACGACGAGGCGCGAGACGCGGTCTGGTTCGAGCCGGCGGTCGCCGCCGTGGAGGAGCTGGCCGCGGGTGTAGAGGTGCTGTCGCCGGGCTGGTGCGCGGTGGCGGCGAAGGGCCCCGCGGGGTGGTTCGGCGCCGAGGAGGCCGCCGCTGAGGCGATTGTGGATCACTTGGCCGCTTCATGCGACGCCGAAGCGCGAGTGGGGGTCGCCGACGGGATTTTCGCCGCGGCCGTCGCGGCGTTGACGGGCGAGATCGTGCCGCGCGGCGAGTCGACTCGTTTTCTGGCCGATATGGATGTCGGGGTGCTGGGACGCGGCCGCGACGAGATGACGGGCATGTTGCGTCGGCTGGGCGTGACCACCGTGGGGATGTTCGCGGCTTTGCCCGCGGCGGCGGTAGGCGAGCGGTTCGGACTCCAGGGCGTGCTGGCGCATGCCCTGGCGCGCGGGCGTGACGAGCGAGGGCTGGCGTCGCGCGTCGTCCCGCCCGATTTGGAGGCGGGCGCGGAGTTCGCCGACGAGCCGATATCCAGAACAGACTCCGCGGCGTTCGCCGCGCGCGGCCTGGCCGAGGCGCTGCGGGAGCGCCTTTCCGGTCACGGGCTGGCCTGCACACGTCTGCGGATCGAGGCCGAAACCGCGAGCGGGCGGGTCTTGTCGCGCACGTGGCGAGCCGACCGAGTGCTGCGCGCCGACGACGTCGCGCGGCGGACGCGCTGGCAGCTGGAAGGCTGGCTTGTCGTAAACCCGCCGGCCGGCGAAGCGGCGGGGATCGTGCGGCTGCGGCTGGTCCCGGAGGGGATCGTCGAGGTCGGCAGTCTGCAAGACGGCCTCGACGACGGCGGGCGCGACGCCGCCGCGACCGACAGGGCGGCGGTCCGCGTCCAGGGACTGCTGGGGCCGCAGGCCGCCCTGCACGGGGTTGTGCAGGGCGGCAGGGCCCCCGGCGAGCGAGTGCGCCTGGCCGAATGGGGGGAAACGGCCGCGCCGGCTCGTCCGGCGGATCAACCGTGGCCGGGCGCGCTGCCCGGCCCTCACCCGACGATCCTGTACCCGGAGCCGCCGAGCGTTCAGGTGCGCGACGCCTCCGGCGCGACGGTGGTCGTCTCCGGACGCGCCGAGGCGAGCGCGGCGCCGGCCACGGTGGCATTCGAAGACGGGACGGTCGCGACCGTGGCCGGCTGGGCGAGCCCCATGACCTTCGACGAGCGGTGGTGGGACGGGCCGGCGGCGCGACGGGGCGCCCGCATGCAGCTGCTGACCGACGACGACCAAGCCCTCCTCGTCGCCTGCCTCGACAGTGTATGGCGACTGGAGGGACGGTATGACTGACCAGGCCTCCAGGCGTGAGGACCGGTGG
>JBOGDN010000394.1:0-5600 GCA_050742995.1 Stackebrandtia sp.
TCGACACGGTCACGCCGACCTCGCACTCGCACACGAACTCGACGCCTTCGGCGCACAGCTGCTCCACGCGCCTGTCGACGTGGTGCTTTTCCAGCTTGAAGTCGGGAATCCCGTAGCGCAGCAGCCCGCCTGGCGCGTCGTCGCGTTCGTAGACGGTCACCAGGTGCCCGGCGCGGGCCAGCTGCTGCGCGGCGGCCAGCCCGGCCGGGCCGGAGCCGACCACGGCCACGCTCTTGCCGGTGGGGGTCCACGCCGGCAGCGGGCGCACGTTCCCGTCGGCGAAGGCGCGGTCGGCGATGTCCGACTCGACCTGCTTGATGGTCACGGGGTCGTCGCCGATGCCCAGGACGCACGCGGCCTCGCACGGCGCCGGGCACAGTCGTCCGGTGAACTCCGGGAAGTTGTTGGTGGCGTGCAGCTGGGCGGCGGCCTCTTCCCACCGCCCGAGCCGGACCAGGTCGTTCCATTCGGGAATCTTGTTGCCGAGCGGGCAGCCGTTGTGGCAGAAGGGGATGCCGCAGTCCATGCAACGCGACGCCTGGTCGCGCAGCTTGCCTTCGTCCCAGGTCTCGTACACTTCGCGCCAGTCCTGGATGCGCACCGGCACCGGGCGCCGCGGCGGCAGCGACCGCCCATGCCGCGTAAATCCCTTGGGGTCAGACATGACTGGCCTCCCGTCTTTCGGCGTCGCGGCGTTCGGTCTCGGCGAGCGCGCGCTTGTACTCCACGGCGACGACCTTGGTGAAGGCGCCGGCCGCGCGGGGCCAGTCGGCCAGCAGCCGCCGGGCGACGGCCGAGTCGGTCTCGCGGCGGTGACGCGTCAGCAGCCGGTGCAGCACGGCGATGTCGGAGGCGCCGAGCGGCTCCAGGTCGACGAGGGCGCCGTTGACCCGCTGCGGGTCGAGTCGATGCACGTAGGCCGCGCCGCCCGACATCCCGGCGGCGAAGTTGCGGCCGACCGGGCCGAGCACCACCGCCGTGCCTCCGGTCATGTACTCGCAGCCGTGGTCGCCGACGCCTTCGACGACCGCGTCGGCACCGGAGTTGCGCACCGCGAAGCGCTCGCCGACCTGGCCGCGGCAGAACAGCTCTCCGGACGTGGCGCCGTAGAGGACGGTGTTGCCGGCGATGATGTTGTCCTCGGCGACGAAGGCGGCGGCCGGGTCGGGGCGCACGACGACGCGTCCGCCCGACAGTCCCTTGCCCACGTAGTCGTTGGCGTCGCCGTACAGCCGCAGGGTCACCCCGGCGGGGATGAACGCGCCGAGCGACTGGCCCGCGGCGCCGCGCAGCGTGACGTCGACAGTGTCGTCGGGCAGCCCCTCGGGGTAGGCGCGGGTCACCGCCGCGCCGAGCAGCGTGCCCACCGAGCGGTCGGTGTTCTCCACGCGGACGTCGCAGGCGACCGGCTTGCCGCGGCGCAGCGCCGGCTCGGCGAGGTCGACCAGCCGTCGGCCGAGGGTGGCGTCGACGCGATGGTCCTGATCGCGGGTTTTGCGCAGGTGCGCGCCCTCGGGCAGGCGGGGCCGGTACAGCAGGCTCGACAGGTCGATGTTCGCGGCCTTGCCGTCGGGAAGGTCGTCGCGCATGGTCAGCAGCTCGACTTGGCCGACTGCCTCGTCGAGGCTGCGCAGGCCGAGCGCGGCGAGGTGTTCGCGGACCTCCTCGGCGATGTAGCGGAAGAAGTTCTCCACGAACTCCGGCTTGCCGGTGAAGCGCTTGCGCAGCTGCGGGTCTTGCGTGGCGACGCCGACCGGGCATGTGTCCAAATGGCACACGCGCATCATGACGCAGCCGGACACGATCAGCGGCGCGGTGGCGAAGCCGTATTCCTCGGCCCCGAGCAGCGCGGCCGTCACGACGTCGCGGCCGGTCTTCATGGCGCCGTCGACTTGCAGGCTCACCCGGTCGCGCAGGCCGTTGCGCAGCAGGGTCTGCTGGGTTTCGGCCAGGCCGATCTCCCAGGGCGCTCCGGCGTGCTTGACCGAGTTGGCCGGCGCGGCGCCGGTGCCGCCGTCGTGGCCGGAGATGAGGATGACGTCGGCGTGCGCCTTGGCGACGCCGGCGGCCACGGTGCCCACTCCCGCCGAGGAGACAAGCTTGACGTGGATGCGCGCGGCGTCGTTGGCGTGTTTGAGGTCGTGGACGAGCTGCGCGAGGTCCTCGATGGAGTAGATGTCGTGGTGGGGCGGCGGGGAGATGAGGCCGACGCCGGGAGTGGCGTTGCGGACCGCGGCGATCCACGGGTGCACCTTGTCGCCGGGCAGCTGTCCGCCTTCGCCTGGCTTGGCGCCCTGAGCCATTTTGATCTGGATGTCGTCGGCGCTGACCAGGTATCGGCTGGTCACCCCGAAACGTCCGGAGGCGACCTGTTTGACCGCGCTGCGCCGCAGCGGGTCGTCGAGCCGGTCGACGTCCTCGCCGCCTTCGCCGCTGTTGGACTTGCCGCCCAGGCGGTTCATGGCAACCGCGAGGGTCTCGTGGGACTCCGCCGACAGCGCCCCGTAGGACATCGCGCCGGTGGAGAAGCGGCGCACGATCGACTCGACCGGCTCCACTTCGTCCAGCGGGACGGGCGTGCGCGCGGCCTTGTCGAACCGCAGCAGGCCGCGCAGCGATCCGCTGTCGTCGGTCAGCGAGTCGACGGTTCGGGTGTACTTCTTGAACACGGAGTACTGACCGCTGCGGGTGGCGTGCTGGAGCAGGAACACCGTCTCGGGGTTGAACAGGTGCACCTCGCCTTCGCGGCGCCATTGGTATTCGCCTCCGACGTCGAGCGCGGCTTCGGCGGGGTCGGCGCCGGCGTGTGCGCGTCCGTGCCGTCGCGCCACTTCGTCGGCGATCACGGACAGTCCGGCGCCGCCGATCCTGGAGTCGGTGCCGGTGAAGTAGCGACGCACGAAGCGCGCGTCGAGGCCGACGGCCTCGAAGACCTGGGCGCCGCAGTAGGACGAGACCGTGGATATGCCCATCTTGGACATGATCTTCAGCACGCCCTTGCACAGGGCCTTCACGTAGTTGCGCATCGCCTCGGCCTCGTCGAAGTCGAGCGCGCCGGAGGCCGTCATGTCCGCGATCGACTCGAACGCCAGGTACGGGTTGATCGCGGCCGCGCCGTATCCCAGCAGCACGGCCGCGTGGTGCACGGTGCGGCAGTCGCCGGACTCCACGATCAGGTCGACCTGGGTGCGGGTCTGTTCGCGGATCAGGTGCTGGTGCACCGCCGCGGTCAGCAGCAGCGACGGGATCGGCGCGAGGTCGGCGGTGGAATCGCGGTCGGAAAGCACGAGGATGCGCACGCCGTCTTCGATGGCCTCGGAGACGTGGCGGCAGATCTCCACCAGCCGCGCCTTCATGCCGTCTGCGCCGTGCCTGGCCTTGTACAGGCCCGACACCCGCACCGCCTTGAAGCCGGGCATGTCGCCGTCGGCGTCGATCTTCAGGATCTTCGCCAGCTCGGCGTTGTCGATGATCGGATAGGTCAGCTCGATCTGGCGGCACGAGGCCGGGGAGACCTCGAGCAGGTTGTGTTCGGGTCCGATGACGACGCTCGTCGACGTCACCAGCTCTTCGCGGATCGCGTCAAGCGGCGGGTTGGTGACCTGCGCGAACAGTTGCGTGAAGTAGTCGTACAGCAGCCGGGGGCGCGAAGAGAGCCCGGCGACGGGCGTGGCCGAGCCCATGGAGACCACCGGCTCGGCGCCGTTGCGCGCCATGGGCTCCAGCAGCATCCGCAGCTCCTCCTCGGTGTAGCCGAAGACGCGCTGGCGGCGGCGGATCGAGTCGCGGGTGTAGACGACGGGCCTGCGGTCGGGCAAGGCGTCCAGGTGCATCAGACCGGCGTGGGTCCAGTCGCCGTAGGGGTGCTCGGCGGCGAGCGCGTCCTTGATCTCGTCGTCGGCGACGATGCGTCCGGCGGCGGTGTCGACCAGGAACATGCGGCCGGGCTGGAGGCGTCCCTTCTCCACCACCGTCGCCGGGTCGAGGTCGACGACGCCGGACTCGCTGGCCAGCACCACCAGATCGTCGGCGGTGCGGCACCAGCGCGCCGGGCGCAGGCCGTTGCGGTCGAGGACCGCGCCGATTTGGACGCCGTCGGTGAAGGCCACGCACGCCGGCCCGTCCCAGGCCTCCATGACGCTGGCGTGGAAGCGGTAGAACTCGCGGCGCTTGGGGTCCATGGAGGTGTGGGACTCCCACGCCTCGGGGATCATCATGAGCATCGCGTGCGGCAGCGAGCGTCCGCCAAGGTGCAGCAGCTCCACGACCTCGTCGAAATTCAGCGAGTCGCTGGCGTCGGGCGTGCACACGGGGTAGAGCCGCTTCAGCCGGCCCGGCAGCGCCTTGGTGGCCAGCTGGGCCTGGCGGGCGTGCATCCAGTTGCGGTTGCCGCGGATGGTGTTGATCTCGCCGTTGTGGGCGACCATGCGGTACGGGTGGGCCAGCGGCCAAGACGGGAAGGTGTTGGTGGAGAAGCGGCTGTGCACCAGCGCCAGCGCCGAGGTCACCCGCGGGTCGGTCAGCTCGGGATAAAAGCGGCTCAGCTGCGCGGGGGTGAGCATGCCTTTGTACACCACGGTGCGCGACGACAGGGTGATGACGCTGGCGTCGACTTTGCGTTCGCGCAGCTCGCGTTCGGCCTGTTTGCGCACGACGAAGGCGAGGCGGTCCAGCTCCAGCCCGGAAAGCCGCGCGCCGTCGGCGGTGAGGAACACCTGGGACACATGGGGCGCGGCGGCCTTGGAGGTCGCGCCGAGGCCGACGGGATCGACGAGCACGTCGCGCCATCCGGCCACTGCGGCGCCCTCCACGAGGGCGTACTTCTCCAGGATCTGCCGCGTCTTCTCAGCCTGGCCTTCGGCGGTGAACACCAGGCCGGTGGCATACCTGCCCGCCTCGGGCAGAGCGAAGTCGACGACGTCGCGGTAGTAGCCGTCCGGGATCTGCAGCATGATGCCGGCGCCGTCGCCGGTGTCGGGTTCGGCGCCTTGCGCGCCGCGGTGTTCCATGCGGCACAGCGCCGAAAGCCCCGCGGAGACTATGCGGTGATCGCGACGCCCTTTGGCGTCGACGACGAAGGCCACGCCGCAGGCGTCGTGTTCGTGGGCGGGATCGTACAAGCCGGCCTCGACGGGCCGGTCGTTTCCGGGTAGGGAGAATCGCACGCGGCTGGCCTCCTTCGTCGTCACATCTGCCGCCGGCTGCCGTGGAAAAGATCACCGGCGGGTTTCGAATCTGCGACGGGACGACGTCGGCCCGTGGTCGTGCAAGTCTAGGCTACGTCGCGCGGTCCCACTACCTGGTCCCGAGATGCGACACGCCGAGAAGCCGTCGGCTCGGCAGGTGTCGCAACGAATGGTTATCATCTGCGGGTTCGGGTCGAATTTCGACGGCCCCCGGCATCACCACCCCACGTGAAAGACGACCACATGTCATATCCCCCGCCTTATCCAGACTCCCCGCAGCCGGGTTACCAGCCGCCGGGCCAATACGGTCAACCCGCACCGCCCCCTCCGCCTCCCCCGCCCGGGCAGTATGGTCCGCCTCCCGGCGACTACGGTCCTCCGCCCGGCGACCCGTTCGGGCCGCCAGGAGGAGGG
>JBOGDN010000395.1:0-5215 GCA_050742995.1 Stackebrandtia sp.
GAGCGTATGTGGTCGACAGTCCGGCCTTGAAGGCGCTGACCGGCGCGTCCGACGCCGACGCGGCCGCGGCCGCGAGGGTGCTCGAGCAGGGCGGCGTCGTCGTCTCCGATCCCGACATGGTCGTCGACGGCCAGGCGACCATGGAAGTCGAGACCCTCTCCTACGACGAGGAGACCGGCAACGAAGAGCGCGTCGGCGAGGAGTCCTTCACACTGCCGGCACACGCGTTGACGACCGGCAACGCCGGACCCGAACAGACCCTGCTCAGTCAGGAAGCCGCGGACGCCCTCGGGTATGTCCGCTACTCGACGGTCATGCTCTTCGAGACCAGTCGGATGCCGACTCAGGACGAACAGGAGGTTCTGCAGGAGACGTTGATCAATGCGGGCCTGGCAATGGACTATTCCGCCTCAGGCGCCTCAGGTGGCCCGGTCGACTCGTCCGAGTCGGTCATGGTCAACGTCGAGGTCGTCGAAGAGCAAAGCAGCGAGGTTCAGACCGTTCTGCTGCTGCTCGGCGTGGTCAGCGGCTTGCTGGCGCTGGGCGCGACCGCCGTGGCCACCGCGCTGGCCGCCGCCGAGTCGCGCCGCGACCTGGGCACGCTGGCCGCCATCGGCGCCTCGCCGACGATGCGACGCAAGCTCAGCCTTTTCCAGGCCGGGACGATCTCGCTGCTTGGCGCGGGGCTGGGCGTGCTCGCCGGAGTCGGCGCATGCGCTGCCGCCATCGCCGCGTTCAATACCACGCTGTCGGGCCTGTATCCGATCCAGGAGCTGTACCCGCTGTCCATGCCGTGGCTGAACATCGTGCTGGCGCTGGCGGTCGTTCCGCTGGTGGCCATGCTTGGCGCGGGTCTGCTGACTCGCTCCCGGCTGCCCAGCGAGCGACGCGCCGGCTGACGCACAACCGCGAAGGCGCCCCCGAGTCCAGCGCTGGACTCGGGGGCGCCTTTCACGACTGCGATTGCTACTCCGTTAGCGCGTAAAGAAGCGCGGCGAGTGTTGTGGCCGCGGTGATGTCGTGTTTGTCGATGAGTTGTCGGATGTCGGCCAAGGGGATCCATGCGATGCGTTCGGATTCGATGGCGTCGGCGGGCGGGCCGATGTGGGCAGCGGAGTCGGCGCGGAAGATGTGGTGCTGGCTTGTCATCAGGCCGGGTGTGGGCTGGGCGTAGATCAGCGGGCGAAGCGGCCCGGGCCGCCAGCCGGTTTCTTCTTCGACTTCGCGGGCGGCTGCTTGTGCGGGGCTTTCGCCGGGGTTGATGCCGCCGATGGGGATTTCCCAGCCCCATGTGTCGGTGATGAATCGGTGTCGCCAGATCAACAGCACGCTGCCGTCGTTGACGACGACGGCTCCGGCGCCGCTCTGGCTGCGAATGAGGCGGTGGTCGAGGTGTCGGCCGTCGGGGAGCTCGACGTCGGCGGCGCGCAGGTCCACCCACTTGTCCTTATAGAGGGATCGTTCGGAGCGGATTTCCCAGCGCATCATTCTCCCGATGGTGTGGTCAGCGATTGGTAGGCGTCGCGCAGGTCTGCGGCTTCGGGGAGTTTCCTGGTTTCGACTGCTTTGACTACTTCCAGTGCGCGCCAGTGGTTTGACGGCACCACGCATCCGGAGAGGATGGCGTTCTTCGTCGCGTCGCACGCCTCGTCCATTCGATCGCCCGCGATGAGCGTCAACGCGAGATCGATGTTGGCGCTGGCGACACGACGTGGCCATTTCGACGGGTCGTTTCCGGGGCTGAGTCGGGCGATGACTTCGCGCGCATACCGTTCGGCGGCGGAGTCTCCGACCCACGCGAGCGTCGTGGCGGTGTACGCGACTGATTTGGCGGGATCGTATTGGTAGTGGTGCTCGGTTCGTTCCGGGGCGAAGTCGGCCGACATCCGCTGGACTCGGTCGATTGCTTCGTAGGTTGCTTTGGCCTGCCCGAGTCGCGCTTGCGCGCGGCCTTCTTGCGCCGTCGCCTGGATGAGCGCCGATGTGTGTGCGGGGGCGATGGCCTGGGCGGTTCGCGACAGTTCCGCCGCGCGGGCGTAGTCGCCGGTGGTCAACACCTGCCAGGCGTTGGTTTCGTAGCACCACGCGTGGATCTCGGCGTGTTCGGCTTCTCGGGCCAGCGCGGCGGCCGTTTTCAGCCACGCATTGGCAGAGCGCTCCTGTTTGAGGTCGATGTACAACGTGGCGCCGAGCAGGCACAGCCACCCGCCGACCGTCAGCAGTCGGCGATGCTCGTGCAGCGTCTTCTTGGCGTCGACAAGCTGGGCGACATACGCCGAGTAGCGCCGAACTCGGTCCAAGAGATCCTGGGGCGGCGTCACGGGATACTTCACCGCGAGTTCGTCGAAAACACTCTCCAGACTGGAGAGAGTCGCTTCGCCCACGTCGCTTGCCTGCACGCGTCGGGCGAGTTCCATGGCGGCGTATTCGTCGTCGGCGGTGCCGCCTCGATCCGGCCACGTCGGCGATGTCGTCAGAGTGTCGGTTCGATCGGCGATGCCGAAGACGCCCTGGAGCTCGTCGGGGGTGAGGTGGAGGGTTTTGGCGATGCGGGGTCGCAGCCACGGCTGCGGGGCGCTGTCGCCGGCTTCCCAGCGCCGGACCGTGGAGGGGTCGACGTTCAGAGCGGCGGCGAGGTCTTCTTGGGTGAGGCCGGCCATGCGTCGGTGCCGGGCCAGGGCTTCGCGTTTGCCCGCCATGCGCGCCCCCTTGTCGACGGTGTTGTGTGTGATCGACATTACCGCAGGTGACAGCATGCGGCGAGCGGCGGATGCGCGGTTTGTGCGCGGATGTCGCTCTGGGATTCGGTTCCGCCTACGCGGTTTCATCGACCTATGAACAGCACAGGCACACAGCGCACTGACCTCGAACTGGTTGGTCTCGGCGTGTTCAATGTGGCGGGACGGGCGGTGCGGGCCACGATGCGCGCGGGCGCCGAAGAGGTGTGGCTGACGCTCGACGGGCACGACTTGGCAGTCGGAATGGTCTCCGCTTTGGATGCGACAGAACCTGCGATGCGGGTTTTCGCGCCGCACGAGTGGGCGGATGCGCCGGAGTGGCGCTGGCACATCAGGCGTCAGGTGGGCGATTTGTATCGGCGCACGCTGCGCGAGTGCGAGGGCTGAACCGTGAGCGAAGACAAGGCGCGGCTGGTGCGGCGGGAGCGCCGCGACGTCTCGCGCGAGGCGTGTCGGCGGTATGCGTGGAAGAACCCGCAGACCGGCGAGGTCGTGGTGGAGTGCTGGACTCACGGCCGCCCGTGGCCGTGCGAGCGCCGTCGGCGATGACTTTTCCGCGCCGGGTCGGTGGGGACCCGGCGGGCGCGGGACCGCCCCGTTATCCCGCGCTCGGGCGCCCCGGCCGCCGTCGTGGCGGTCGGGGCGGCCTCACGCGTCGCGAAAGGGGTTACAGGAACTTCTTCGGCGTTCCCGCGGACGGTCCGTGGCTGGGCATCGTCAGGATCTCCACCCCGGTCTCGGTGACAAGCAGGGTGTGCTCGAACTGCGCCGACCACTTGCGGTCCTTGGTGACGGCCGTCCAGCCGTCTTCCCACATGTCGTGTTCGTAGCCGCCGAGGTTGATCATCGGCTCGACGGTGAAGGTCATGCCGGGTTCCATGACCGTGTTGTGGCGCGGGTTGTCGTAGTGCAGGATGTGCAGCCCGGAGTGGAACGACTCGCCGATGCCGTGTCCGGTGAAGTCGCGCACCACTCCGTAGCCGAAGCGTTTGGCGTAGGCCTCGATGACGCGACCGATGACGTTGATCTCGCGGCCGGGGGCGACGGCCTTGATGCCGCGCATGGTCGCCGCGTAGGTGCGCTCCACCAGCAGCCGGACCTCTTCGGAGACCTCGCCGACTTCGAAGGTGGCGTTGTTGTCGCCGTGCACGCCGTCGAGGTAGGCGGTGATGTCGACGTTGACGATGTCGCCTTCGGCGATCACGGTGGAGTCGGGGATGCCGTGGCAGATCACCTCGTTGAGCGAGGTGCAGCACGACTTCCAGAACCCCTTGTACCCCAAGGTGGACGGGTAGGCGCCGTGGTCGCAGATGTACTCGTGCACCACCCGGTCGAGCTCGTCGGTCGTCGCGCCGGGAACCACGTGCTTGCCCACTTCGACAAGCGAGTCGGCGGCGAGGCGGCACGCCCGGCGCATCCGCTCGATCGTGTCGGCGTCCTTGACGTGCGATCCCGTGAACTGCCGCGGTTTGGGCTTGCCGACGTACTCGGGTTGAACGATATGGTCGGGCACGCCGCGGCGCGGCGATTGAACGCCCGGTTTCAGGGCGGCGCGAACTGTCATGTCGCCGAGCTTAACGGGCCGTGTCACGGTCGCCGTGCCCCTTGCTCCGACTCGGCGTGCGTGGCGGGAAGGTGGCCCTCGATACCGGGGAGATCGTCGATGCTGACTGTGTTTGATTCCACGCGCCGCCGGTGGATCTCGGCGGCGGAGCGGCGGGAGTTGACCTCGACGAGCATGTCGCGGTCGCCCTTGTATTCCATATAGGGCACAGCGTAGCCGCAGGAGTCGGCGACGCGGGTCACCTCGACGTCCACGATCGTGCGCAGGCCGTGGGTCTCCTGGCCTTCAAACTCGGCGAGCAGCCCGGCGAAACGCGGGTCGTCGACGAAGATCGGCTCTCCCCTGCCGTGCAGCCGCAGAATCTTCGGCTTGCGATCGAAGGAGCAGAACATGACGCACACTCGTCCGTTCTGCCGCATGTGCGCGGTGCCCTCGACGCCGCTGCCGCCCCAGTCGAGGTAGGCCACGCGATGCGTCCCCAGCACCTTGAAGGTGCCGGACATGCCTTTGGGAGACACGTTGACGTGACCGCCGTCGCCGCTTGGCGCGGTGCCCACGAAGAAAACCGGCTGTTCGGCGATGAACTCGGCCAGGCGAGGCGTGATCTCCTCGAAGACTTCTCCCATGCGGTCGATTCTCGTCGTGCGCAACGCGACGAACAACATGTTTTGTGCCACAACGTGGTCAAGGCCCGATTTCCCTTGCGCACGGGACGCCGACGCGGCATCCTGTTATTCGGACCAATGCCCCCTTTCCTACATTTGCAGATCCAGACGTCCCAGACCGAGCCGGCGTGGAGTGCGCTCCCGTGCATGACACACCCATACGGTAAGAGCGCCCGGCCTGCCCAACACAGGCCGCGGCAGTCGCTTCACGCCGGCTCGCGTTTTCCATACGCCGCGCGCCCGAGCTC
>JBOGDN010000396.1:0-2618 GCA_050742995.1 Stackebrandtia sp.
GACCTCGCTCGCGACTGCGCCGCCGCCCGTCTGCCGCCGCGCCGCGACGTCGTCCTGCTGACCGGCGACGCGCTGACCTACGACCAGGCATGGCCGTTGGCGTCGACGATGGGCGCGGAAACCGTCGCCGCGCTGCCGGAGGCCGCCGCGTGGCTGACGCGGCGGCTCGCGCCGGCGTCGGCCTCGCCGCCTCGTGCGCCGATGGTCGCGGTGACGGGAGCACGCGGAGGAATAGGCGCCAGCGTCCTAGCCGCCGGCACGGCTTTGACCGCCGCCGACGCGGGTCGGCGAGTCCTGCTGATCGACGGCGACTCGGGCGGCGGCGGCCTGGACGTCGTCTTGGGCTGGGAGCATCGCGAAGGACTGCGTTGGCACGACGTCGCCGTCATGGAGGGCCCGTTCGACCCCGAGCGGCTGCGCGTCGCCCTCCCGAACGAACGCGGACTCGGCGTGCTTTCTTTCGATCGCGACCACACGGTCGCGGCCGCTGCGGAGACGGCGGCCGCCGTCGCGGACGCGGGACGCCGCGGGCACGATCTGGTCGTCGTCGACCTGCCGAGGTGCGGCGAGTCGTGGTTGCGCGGCGGGCTGGGGCAGGTCGAACTTCTGATCGTCGTGGTCCCCGCCGAAGTGCGGGCCGTCGCCGCGGCGCGTCGCCTTGTCGCCGACCTTTCCGAACAGTGCGACCGAGTGCGGCTGGTGGTGCGAGGTCCCTCTCCCGTGAAGCTGCGCACGGCCGAGATCGCCGAAGTCGTCGGCCGGCCGCTGGCCGCGGAGCTGAGCGCCGACGCCCGGCTGCGCGCCGCCGTCGAAACCTCCGGGCTCGACGCGCGCGCCTGCAAGGGCGGTTTGGCCGCTGCCGCGCGGACGATTTTGTCCTTTCTCGATACGCGTGCTTCGGCCCCGAACGCCGGCCCGGCGCCGGCTCTGGCGGGAAGCGCGCGATGACTCACACGCTGCTGGAGTCGGTGCGCCGCAGTCTGACCCGGGCCCGCGAACCGGTCACCGACGCCTCGGTGGTCGAGGCCGTGAAAGGAACGTCCCACACGCCGCTGGCAGGCGACGCCGTGCTGCGGCTGGCCGACCGCGTCAGCCGCGACCTCACCGGCGCGGGCCGGCTGCAGCCGCTGCTGGACGACCCCCAGATCACCGACGTCATGGTCAACGGCCCGGCGGAAGTCTGGATCGATCGCGGCGACGGTCTGCGCCGCGCGGAGACCAGCTTCGCCGACGCGGCGGAGGTGCGGTCGTTGGCCAGCCGGCTGGCTTCGGCCTGCGGCCGGCGGCTTGACGACTCCAACCCCTGCGTCGACGCCCGGCTTCCCGACGGCACGCGGCTGCACGCGGTGCTGCCGCCTGTCGCCGTCGACGGCCCCTTCCTCAGTCTGCGCACGCATCGCACCCGACGGTTCGATCTGGATTCGCTGCGCGAAGCCGGCACGCTTACCGCCGACAGCGCTCGGCTGGTCGCGGAGATCGTGGCCGCGAAGCAAACTTTCCTCGTCACGGGCGGAACCGGCTCCGGAAAGACGACGCTGTTGTCGGCGGTCTTGGGGCACGCGGACCCCGGCGAGCGCATCGTGGTCGTCGAGGACGCTCCCGAGTTGACCGTCAACCATCCTCACGTGCTCGGGCTGCAGGCCAGACGCCCCAACGTCGAAGGCGCCGGGGAGGTGGATCTGCGCGAGCTGGTCAGGCAGGCGCTGCGCATGCGTCCCGACCGCATCGTGGTCGGGGAGTGTCGCGGCCCGGAAGTGGTCGAACTGCTGGCCGCGCTCAACACCGGGCACGACGGAAGCGCGGGAACCCTGCACGCCAACGCGTCCGCCGACGTCCCTGCGCGACTGGCCGCCCTGGCGTTGCCGCACGGCTTGTCTCCGGAGGGCCTCAGCGCACTGGTGGCCGCGGCGTTGCGCGTCGTCGTCCACATGAAGCGAGTCGGCGCCGCGCGGATCGTCTCGGAAATCTCGCTGCTGGAAGCCGACCCTCGTCGAGCCGGCCTTTCGACGACTCCGGCGTGGCGTCGCACGGACGGGCGGGGCGCGGGTTGGGATGCGCTGCAAGATCTGCTGCGCGGTCGCGGCGAGGCGGCGACGTGACCGGCCGGCGGCGTCTTCGACGGCTGGTTCGCCGGGCCGAGGCGCCACGGCCGGGCGGCGGTCTGGTCGCGCGACTGCATGAGGAGCTGCGAGAGGCGGTCGACGTCGCGCCGGGGCGCGTCGGCGGGCTGGCCGCCGGAGCGGTCGCGGTCGTGGTCCTGCCGGGGTTTGGCGTCGTGGCCGCGGCGCTGGCCGCCGGTTATGCCGCGGCCGGGGTGATGATCTGGAGCCGTCGACGCCGACTCCGTCGGTCCCGAGCTCAGCGGCGGGCCGCCAGGCACGCCGTGAGCCTGCTGGCCGCCGAGCTGCGGGCCGGGGCGGGATCGTCGGGACTGCTGCGCGAAGTCGCCGAGAAGCTGCCCGGCGCCGGCGCGTTCGAAAAGCCGCCGGACCCGGTGTGCCGCGGCCTCGCCGACAGGCTCCGCGCCGTGGCGGACGTCGCCGAACAGACTGGGGCGCCCGCGGCGCGGCTGCTGGACCGGCTGGACGCCGAGGTGCGCTCGCAGGCCCGTGCGGCCG
>JBOGDN010000397.1:0-3575 GCA_050742995.1 Stackebrandtia sp.
GCAGCGGCGCCGCGGCGACGCCGCGCGCGCCGCGACGGGGCGGCTTTCGGGCAAGGTGGACGACCGCGGCGATCGCCCCGCCGGCGGCCAGCACCGCCAACTCGTTGACGCCCAGAAGATAGGCCGCCAGCGCGGCGACGGCGAGGACGCCGATCCAGACGTTCTTGACCACGGTGCGCAGCAGAGCGAACAGGGCGTGGGCGATGATCGCGATGACGGCCGGAACCACTCCGTACAGGACGCCTTCGACGGCGGGGGTTTGACCGTAGGCGACGTACGCCCACGCCAAGACGGTGACCATGAGCGCGGCCGGGAGGATGAAGCACACCCCGGCGACCAGGAGTCCGCGCCAGCGAGCGCGGTCAAACCCCAAATGGATGGCCAGCTCGGTGGAGTTCGGGCCGGGAATGAAATTGGTGGCGCCCATCAGATCCGCGAACCGCCGGTCGCTGACCCAGCCGCGGCGGCGCACCAGTTCGTCGCGCATCATCGCCGTGTGCGCGGCCGGCCCGCCGAAGGCGATGGCGCCCAGCTTCAAAAACAGCAACGCCACCTCCCGGACCGCGCCCGCGTCGGCGGGCGGGACGGCGTCGTCGGGGCGGGGCTGGGATGTGCTCATGGGCGTGCTCCTATGGCGGCCGATCCGCCGGCGGGAAATTCACAAAGACCGAGCCGATCCAATCACGTGCCGGACGCGCCGCAAATCGCCGCGACGCGCCGGCGCGTCCGGGCGACAATGGGCGGATGTGTTCCCCCGCCCGCGACGCGCTGCGTCGCGCCTACCCCGATCACGTGTGGAGCCGGGCGAGGCACGGCGGCTCCTACAGCGGCGCCGAAGTGTGGCGGCTGGCCGGCGACGAGGGCCTGTACGTCAAGATCGTCGAAGAGTGGGGCGGGCCCGATCCCGGCGCCAGCCCGCTGGCCGAAGCCGAACGGCTGGCCTGGCTGCGCGGCCAGAACGTGCCGTGCCCGCAGGTCGTCGACGCCGGCGTGATCGAGGAGTGGGAGTACCTGGTCACACGGGAGGCGCCGGGGCGCGCCGCCTGTGAGGAGTGGCCGGCGCATCGACGCATGGACGTCGTGGACGCGCTTGCCGACTTCGCCCGCGACCTGCACGCGCTGCCGGTCGACGCGTGTCCTTTCGACCGGACGTTGAAGACGACGGCGCCGGCGGCCCAGGAGATCGCGGCTTTGGGCGAAGTCGACATGAACAGTCTGGATCCGCGGCGGCGCGGCTGGTCGTCCACGCGGCTGATCTTGGAGATGTTGACCGCGGCCAGGCAGGTCGGGCGCGAGGAGCCGGCGGTGTGCCACGGCGACTATTGCCTGCCCAACGTGCTTTTGGACCCTGACACGCTGCGGGTGACGGCCGTCGTCGACACCGGCCGTGCGGGCGTGGCCGACCGTTACCAGGATCTGGCGTTGGCGACTCGCAGCCTCGCCGACGCCGGACTCAACGTCCAGTTCGGTCCCGAGCACGCCGCCAGGTTCCTGTACCGCTACGGCGAGTCGCCCGTGGACGTCGAACGCATCGACTTCTACCGGCTGCTCGACGAGTTCTTCTGAGTCCGCGTCGAGGTCGTTTGCGGCGGCGCGGTCTCCGGGCCGTATCCGGCGTACAGCGCCGCGGTGGCCACGAACAGGGGCGCGGCCACGGTCATGGTGAACGCGGACACGGCGATGCCGGAGTCGTTGGAGGCGAAACCCAGCAGGCTCACCGCCGCCACGCCGATGCCGGCCGACAACACCGCCGGGTAGCGCTCGATGAGACCCCGCACCAGCGTGGTGTGCCACAGCAGCGGCACCGCCACGCACGCGCCGATCACCAGCAGCGTCAACGGCCCCGACGAGATGGTGTTCAACGCGGCGGTGCCCTTGCGCACCAGCGTCGACACCGCCGAGCCGTCCAGGACCTCGCCGACGAAGCGGCCCAGGTGGGTTTGGCGGTCGGGCGGACGCATGTAGTCGACGATCATCAAGGAGCTGATGGCCAGCGCGCCCACGGCCAGGCTGGCGACGATCTTGGCCGTCGACAGTCGTTTGCCGGCCGCGTGCAGCCCCACGAGCACGAACGCCGGCGCCAAGGTGATGACGCCGCCGACGTCGTTGCCCCACGTGGGGGCCCCGATGACCAGGACGCAGGCCGCGCCGACGACCGCGATCACGATCGTGGCGCGTGCCGGTCGCATCCGCACCGTGGCGTACAGCACCGCCATGATCGCGCCGGCGGCGAACGCGCCGAAGCCGTAGTTGCCCATGCCGGTGAACCGCGCGCCCACGATCGCCGAATAGCCGGTCAGCGAGTTGAACTGCAGCGGTGTGCCGATGACGGAGTCGATTCCGAACACCGCGGCGGTCACGATCGCCACCACCGCCGGCGGACCCAGGACCCAGCGGCGCCACGGCCCCAGATAGGCCACGGCCGCCACCAAGACCGCGAAGCCGGTCATCGTCAGCCACAGTGTCAGCCCGGGGTTGGAGGCGCGCCACCACGCCACGGTGTTGACGAGCATGGAGGCCACCGGAATCGAGGCGACGATCAGCGCCGGGGCCACCAGGAGCCGGCCCACGCGGCTGCGTCGCTCCCCCAGTCTGCGGCGGCACAGCGCGATGGCCGCGGCGATGAGGATCAGTCCGGCGATGGTGAGGGTGGCGTAGAAGCTGTCCGACATGGGCGGCACCTGCTGCCCGGCCAGGTTGGCGTCGACGCCTTCGGCGACGGTGTCGGCGACGTCGCCCTCGCGCGGCGCCGAGGGTCGCATGGCGTACCCGGTCATGCCCGCGCCGTCGGCGGAGTGGCCGGACATGTTCACGGCGGTGGCGGCCACGTCGAGGATCTGCACGTAGCCGTCGCGGCGGGTGGCCGCCGAGGTCAGCCACTGGTCGGCCCAGCCGTCGGCGCGCACCATCACCGGGTGGAGGTTGGCCGGGGCGGTGACGTCGGAGATTCCGGCCACCACGACCACGTCGTCGTCGGAGACCACGGACATCACGTCGGCGACGACGGCGTCGGCTTCGGCGGCGGCCGCGGCGCGATCGGCGTCTGATCCGTAGACGGGCGTCTGCGGGTCGACGAACGCCACCGGGCAGTCGGCGGTGAACTCGTCGAAGTCTTCGGGGGACTCCGGCGTCGACGAGGTGTATCTGTCTACTGTGCCGTCGGGGTGTGCGGCGGCCACCGACGCGCCTGGTCCCACGGCGGCCGCACAGCCGACGGTCTCGGCCAGCAGGCCCGGCTTGGGGCGGTAGGCTGACGCCGTCGCGTCGTTGGCCTCGGCGATCTCGGCTTGGCCGGGCAGCGTCCAGGACCCGTCGGCTTGTTGCTGCGGCGGACCCACCAGGGAGCCCGGCGGGCACACGTCGCCTTGCGGATAGTGGGATCCGGTGCGTCGGCCCGCGCCCATCGACGCCCACGACGGGTCGGCGCAGGAGATCGTGTCGATGGTGCGCACCGACATCGACGCCGCGCCCGACTCGCCCATCAAGGCCCACAGCGCCGGGGTGTTCTCGGCGTCCAAGTCCGCCCACAGCAGCCCCGGCACGCCGACGACGACGACGCGGCTGGGTTCGGACTG